>USAC01000001.1 GCA_900552475.1 uncultured Eubacteriales bacterium
CGTAGAGGCCCCTGCGCGCGGAGAATATGGGGCGCGGGTAGTTTTTTGAGTACGTCTGCGCGCGCAGGGGCTATGTGCGCGCGCTGCAGGAGAAGAGCGACGTGGAGAGCCGCGGACGGCTCGAGAACGTGCAGGAGCTCGCCTCGAGCATCCAGGCCTTCCTCGAAAACGACCCCGACAACCCGACGCTCGCGGGCTTCCTCGACGAGATCGCGCTCTATACCGACCTCGACAGCCAAAACGACAGCGACAACTGCGTCACACTCATGACGATGCACGCGGCCAAGGGACTGGAGTTCCCGTTCGTGTGCGTCGTGGGCATGGAGGACGGGCTGTTCCCCGGCAACCGCGCCATCGGCGACGAGGAGGAGATGGAAGAGGAGCGGCGGCTGTGCTACGTCGCGATGACGCGCGCGAAGGAGAAGCTGATCCTCACGAATGCGCGCCAGCGTATGCTCTACGGCCGCACGACGCCCTGCCGCCCGTCGCGCTTCCTCGAGGAGATTCCGGAGGAGAACATGGAGTGGCTCAGCAAGCCCCAGCCCCGCACGGCGGAGCCGGGCTGGAGTGGGGAAGAGGGCGGTGCGCCGCACGCGGCGACGGCTGCCGCAGCCGCGCAGCATCCCGGCGGCTATGCCCGCCCCGCAAGGCCGCACCAGCGCCCCGCGTTTGCCGTCGAGCAGCACCACGCCGCGCCGCTTCTGCAGCTGCAGCCCGGCGACAGTGTCCGACACAAGGCGTTCGGCCAGGGTATGGTGATCTCCGTCCGGCCGATGGGCGGCGACGCGCTTATCGAGGTCGCCTTCGACAAGGTCGGCACGAAAAAGCTGATGCTCAAGGCCGCGGGTGCGCACCTGACGAAGCTCTGAGCATGAGAAAAACGGCCGCCCGGCGGCCGCGGAGAAAGGAAACAGGAATATGGATAATGTGATGCACATCATCAAGGTCGCCGTGCCGATTCTCTTTGCACTGATCGTGCTGATCCTCCTTTGGACGCTCTTCAAGGCCGCCCGGAAGAAGATCAAGGACACGCAGCTGACGATGGCGGCGATGGTCGCGGCCAAGCGCACCGAGGCACCGGAGGAAAAGGGAGCGGGGCGGCAGTATTTTATCACGTTTCAGGTCGCGAACGGTACGCACATGGAGTTCGCCGTCACGCGGAACGTGTACGCCCACCTCGCCGTGGACGACGTGGGACAGCTGACGTTCAAGCGCACCGACTTTGTCGACTTCAAAAAGACCGGCAAAGCAGAGCCGGCTGAGCCGAAGGCAAAAACGGAGGAAAAATAACGCGAAAAAATCTCCGCCGCCCGGCGGAGATTTTTTCGCGTTTTCAAAGGTCTCACAGAGTTCGCGCCGCCGCAGCGGCGCAAATAAGATGAAATTCGTTTTTTGCGGCGGCGTGTACGTCGCAAAAAACACTTTGCGCGGAAAGAGTGTGTTTTGCCTGCTTACAGCGGGCAAAACGCGCGGTTCGGAGCGAGACCCCATTTTTTTGCCAAAGGCCATCGGCCTTTGGCAAAAAATAACGTCAAAAGCCTGCCAGACGGCAGGCTTTTGACGCATAGTAAAGGAGAGACAAACAGCGATATTGCGCTGTGGGCTGCGGTTTACGCCTTGGGGTTCTCCTCGGCGGCGTGGCTGGAGCTATTGGCACCGGTGGCCTTCGCAACTGCGAAGCCGATCAGTCCGCAGATGATGGTCGGGATGATCCAGGACAGACCAACCTCGAAGAAGGGGGTCTTGTGCAGGAAGCCAATCGTGGCGCTTGTCATCGCGTCGATGGAGCACAGGGCACTCCAGACCAGAGCGCCGCCGGCAGCGAAGCGGCTGATGTAGTCATGCACGAACGGGATCGCGACGGAGATGAAGATCGTGGTGACGACCGGGGGATAGACGAGGTCCAGGATGGGACCGGCGATGGAGATGATGCGGTCGAGACCGAGGTTGGAGACGACGGCGGAGAACACGCACATCACGATGACGATCAGCTTGTAGGAAACCTTGCCCTTGAAGATGGTCTCGGAGAAGAAGCCGCCGACGATACCGGTCAGGCCGATAGCGGTGGTCAGGCAGGCGAGGCCAACGACGATACCGAAGATGATGGTGCCGGCCTTGCCCATGATGGCATAGACGATGGCGAGGATGAGCTCGGAGCGGCCGATCTCGGAGGTGTAGATACCGGAGACGGTGGCACCCAGATAAGACAGACCCATGTAGACCAGAAGCAGCAGCACGCCGCAGACGATGGACGCGCCGGCCATGGTGGCGGTTTCCTTCTTCTTGGAGTAGTTCTTGGCCATGATGCTCTGCAGAGCGAGCATGCCGGTGGGAACGGCGCCGATGGCGTCGAGCGTCTGGTAACCGTTCTTCAGGCCGGAGCCGGCGACGTTCTCGATCTGAGCCGCGGTGATCTCACCGATGGGGTGGATGATTCCCATGATGATGATGACGGCCAGGCCGAGCAGCAGCAGCGGGGTCAGAATCTTGCCGACGATGTCGACAACGGCGGTCTGCTTGATCGTCAGCGCCAGAACGATGACAAAGAAGATCACGGAGAACAGGACGGTAGGGATGCCGCTGATGTTGGGGGCGATACCCAGTTCATAGGTCGTCGCGGCGGTACGCGGGACGGCGATGAACGGGCCGACGCACAGCAGGCAGATCGCGACGAGGATCTTGCCGACGGTTGCGCCCAGACGGTTGAACACGGCATCGGTGCTGCCCATGCGGAGCAGAGCGAAACAGCCCATCAGAGCCAAACCGCAGTCACCGATGAAGAACATGAGAAAACCGGTAAACCAGCTGGTACCGGATTCCATGCCGATGTACGGGGGGAACACAGTGTTGCCCGCGCCGAAGAACATGGAGAAGAGGGCGAAACCCACTACAATCATGTCGCTGACGCTAAGGCCTTCTTTTGCTTTCAGATTCATTCCTTACTTTCCTCCTTATTGAAGCAAGCCTATTTGGCTTTGACTATACGATAGCACGATTTTTCGGATTTCGGAATCAGACGAATTATATGACGATATCAATTTTTTTAATGAGGCACAAAAACCGAATGGTTCGGTAGGGCAACTTGTCAGACCAGTTGAGAAAAAATATATTGAAAAGAAACAAAATTCGTGATATTATTGCACTATGGTTATGAAACTTTGTCAAAAACAGAGAGGGTAGAATTGGAGAGAAAATGGACGAAAACAAATTGCGTGCGCTGCTGACGGCAGTGCAGTGCGGCAGCATCACCAAAGCGGCCGCGCAGCTGGACTACACGCAGTCCGGCATGACGCACATGATGAACAAACTCGAGACGGAGCTCGGCTGCCGCCTGCTGGAGCGGACGAGCCACGGCGTGAAGCTCACGGTGCAGGGTGAACACCTGATGCCGTATGTGCACAATGTGCTGCGCGCCTGCGACGTGCTGCGCCGGGAGGCAGATGAGTGCAGCAACCTGCAGGGGCAGTGCCTGCGCGTGGGGTGCTTCCCGAGCATCGCGCGCAGTTGGCTGCCGGGTGTGCTGCAGCGCTTCCGGAAGATGCATCCGGAGGTGCGCGTGGACGTGCTTGTGCGCGGAAACGAGCTGGTGGAGGCGCTGGAGGACGAGAAAATTCAGGTCGCGCTGATCGACGACCACTGTGCCCGCGGCTTCGAGTGGACGCCGCTGCTGCGTGTGCCGCTGCTGGCGGTCGTGCCGCTCGACTATCCGTGGGAGGAGAAGACCGTTCCGCTTGAGCACCTGCTGGAGGGGACATTTATCTCCGGCGCGGAGCAGGACATCGAGCCGTATCTGCCACCCGCCGCGCCGCACCTGAAGATCGACGCGGCGGACGATGCGGCGATTCTGTCGATGATTATCGGCGGGATGGGCGTTTCGGTGCTCTCATCGCTGTCGCTCATCGGGTTTGAGGATCGCGTGCGCGGGATTCCGCTGCGTGAGCCGATCGAGTGTGAGCTGGGCGTGGCCGTCCGGTCGTCGCGCACGGCGAGTACGCCCGCGCGGGCGTTTATCAACTTCCTGATGCAGCAATGTCAGCTGTGAGGGATTTTAAAAAGAGGACAGGGAGTGGCCTGTCCTCTTTTTGAATGCGCTGGGGGGTGCCGCCGACGGGTTACTTTCTGATAGTCCGGAAAGTAAGCAAAGATGCACCGGAAACCAAGGTTTCTGGACATCCTAAGTGCGCCCAGCACGTTGGAGTTGGTTATAGTGGGTCCCACACGTTTGGAGGATTTTGCAAGGGGCATGAAATGTAGGATCGTCGCTGCGTTTGCGCCGCTGCCGATACAAAATTTAGGTACTGTCCTACCAATACCCCGCTTGCCGACCGGAAAAGGAAGTCCGGAGACCGGACACGCCGATTCCCACCCGCAGCTGTACAATATTATAAATGTATGTACACCCCGCGCGCCGGTTGCTTTTCGCCGGAGAACTTGGTATAATGGCGAAACAGTGCGGCGCATTGGCTGCAGGAGGAGAGACAGATGGACATTTTTGACATTCTCGGGCCGGTGATGGTCGGCCCGTCCAGCTCCCACACAGCGGGCGCGGCCCGCATCGGCGCGATGGCGCGGACACTGCTCGGCGAGCCGGTCACGGAGGCGAAAATCCACCTCTACGGCTCGTTTGCCGAGACGGGGCGCGGCCACGGCACGGACCGCGCGCTCGTCGCGGGGCTGCTGGGCATGAAGCCGGATGACCTGCGCATCCCGTCGGCCTTCGAGGAGGCGGCGCGCGCGGGGCTGCGCTATACGTTCGACGTGATTTCCCTGCGCGACGCGCACCCGAACACCGCCGTGCTCGAGGTGCAGGGCGTGAGCGGCAAACAGCTCACCATGCAGGCGGCGTCGCTCGGCGGCGGGCGGATCGAGGTCAACCGCATCGACGGGATCGAGGTCTCGTTCACCGGTATGTACAGCACGCTCATAGTCCGCAATCAGGACGAGTTCGGCTCCGTCGCGGGCGTGACGAATATTCTCAGCCAGCTGCGCATCAACGTGGCGAACATGAGTCTCAGCCGCCAGAAGCGCGGGGGCGACGCGCTGATGGTGATCGAGATTGACCAGCATATGCGGCCGAATCAGGTGCAGTTCCTCGCCGAGCTGCCGGGGATTCTGTCCGTGACCTATTACGATAAGGAGGACGAGGAAGATGGCGCTGGATTCAATGAAGCAAATCTTTGAGCGCATGGAGCGGGGCAACCTCGCCTTCTGGGAGGTTGTCCTCGCCGACGACATGGAGGAGCGGCAGGTCAGCCGTGAGGCGTCCATGGCGAAGATGCTCTCGACGTGGCAGGCCATGCAGGACGCGGCGGACGCCTACACCGGGCGCAAGCGCTCCGTGAGCGGTCTGGTCGGCGGCGACGGGATGAAGATGCGGCAGTATAACTTCCGCGGCTGTGCCATGACGGGCGGCTATGTCAGCGAGGTCATCGCCGAGGCGCTCTCCATGGCGGAGTCGAACGCCTGCATGCGGCGGATCGTCGCCGCGCCGACGGCGGGGGCCTGCGGCGTGCTGCCGGCGGTGCTGCTGCCGCTGTGCAAGTATGACGAGCTGGCGCAGCACCAGCTGCTCGAGGCGCTCTATGTTGCGGCGGGCATCGGTGCGGTCATCGCCTTCCGCGCGAGCATCGCGGGCGCGTCCGGCGGCTGTCAGGCCGAGATCGGCACGGCGTCGGCCATGGCGGCGGGCGCGCTGGTGGCGCTGCGCGGCGGCAGCGGCGCGCAGATCGGACACGCCGTGGCCATGGCGCTGAAGAACCTGCTGGGGCTCGTATGTGACCCGGTCGCGGGACTGGTGGAGGTGCCGTGCGTCAAGCGTAATGTCATCGGCGCGGTCAACGCCGTGAGCGCGGCGGACATGGCCCTCGCCGGGATCGAGAGCCGCATCCCCGTCGACGAGGTGATCGACGCGATGGGCGAGGTAGGCCGCCGCCTGCCCGTCGAGCTGAAGGAGACGGCGCTCGGCGGACTTGCCGCTACGCCGACGGGTGAGCGCGTGAAGCGCGACCTGCAGGGCGGGGCGCAGGCGGCGTATTAACAGCGAATTTGCGCGGGGCGGACAGGGTGTCCGCCCCCTTTATTTTGCGTGACTGGTGGCTGAATCGGCTTGTCCATGCCTCCGGCGGGTGACTTTCTGTGCGCACAGAAAGTCACCAAAGATGCGCAAGAAACCGATGGTTTCTTGACTTCCTTCTTCGCGCGGAGAGAGTGTATTTTTGCGCGCGACGCGCGCGAAAATGCGCGGGTCGGAGCGAAACCTATTTGCAAAAAAGGGCATTGCCCTTTTTTGCAAACGAAAAGAGCGGTTCGGGAATTTCCCGAACCGCTCTTTGATTGAGACGGATACGTTACTTGTTCTTCTTCGTGTTGTGCTCCTCGTGCAGGAGCTTTTCGTCGCTTTCGAGGAGATCCAGCGAGGCGACGTCGAGCTGCTCGGGCTTCTCGTAGCGATCGGCCAGACCGCTGGAGATGAGGTCCTCCGACTGGCCCTTGAAGACGAGCTTGAGCAGGATGGGGGTCAGGATCGTGCCGCCGATGACGGTGATGACAACAGGCGTCATCATCGCGCTGCTGAGCACGCCCATCGCAAGGCCCCGGTTGGCGACGATCAGCGCAACCTCGCCGCGGCAGACCATGCCGACGCCGACCTGCACGCTCTCGCGCCCCGTGAAGCCGCAGACCTTCGCACCGAGACCGCAGCCGCCGAGCTTCGAGATGACGGAGACGATCAGCAGGAGAATGGAGAACACCAGCATGCCGCCGCTGATGCCGTCAAACTTGACGTTGATGCCGATGCTCGCGAAGAAAACCGGCGTGAGCAGCAGGTAGCCGAGGGGGTTATACTTCGACTGGATATACGCGCCCTTGGGCGTGCATGCGACGGCAAGACCCGCGGCGTAGGCGCCCGTGATGTCCGCGACGCCGAAGAACTCCTCGGCGCAGTAGGCCATCACCAGGCAGAGCACAAAGGCGAGCACGGAGTTGCGGTGCGTGGCCCAGCCGTTCTGGCACCGGAGCATCCAGCAGAACAGGCGGTTGGCGGCATAGCCGACCACGCCGGCGAAGATGAAGAAGCCGACGATCTTCAGCAGGACGAGCAGGATGCTGTCACCGCCGCCGGCAAGACTGCTGACGAGGGTGAGGGCAACCAGACCGAGCACGTCGTCGATCAGCGCGGCGGCGAGGATGGTGTTGCCGACCTTCGTCTCGAGCTTGCCCATTTCCTTGAGCGTTTCGACCGTGATGCTGACGGAGGTGGCCGTCAGGATCGTGCCGATGAAGATATCCTCGAGCAGGTTGTTGCTTTCGATCAGGCCGACGGCGTTCGCGCCCCACGCAAGGCCCGTGCCCATCAGCAGGGGGACGATCACACCCAGCAGGGCGACCCAGAAGCCGGCCCGGCCGCTGTTTTTCAGCTCCTGCACGTCCGTCCCCATACCGGCGGAGAACATCAGCACCACAACACCCAGCTCGCTGAGCTGTGAGAGGAACTCTGTCTCCGTCAGAATATTCAGTCCGGCAGGCCCGAGCAGCAGTCCGGCCAGCAGGGCACCGACGACCTGCGGCATCTGGAAGCGCTGCGTCAGCAGACCCAGCAGCTTTGTGCTGAGCAGAATCAGGGCCAAATCCATTAGATAATGATATGCCATAAAAGAACCTCCTGTAGAAATGAATTTTTTCCTCTTTGCGTCCTCAACGCGAAGTTTCATTTTAATACTTTTTTTATGCTTTGCAATAGTCAATTTGTACAAAATACTGTTTTTAAACTGTTAAGAATATAAAACATCCGGCGAATGTGAATAGTATAACGAAACAGAGCGGGGAGAGAACTTTTTTTACAAAGATATTGTTAATGTGTTGACATAGTCGGGTGAACGTGATAAAATTAACAAAAGCAAAGCGCAGGACCCCTGAAGCAGAATAAAAGAAGGGTAAAGGTGAGGGCTATGGCAATACCTTTTAACTACGCATCAGAATATAAGCGCAAGCTCCGTACGCCGGACGAGGCGGCCCGCGTTGTCAAGAGCGGTGACTGGATCGACATCTCCATGGGCGGCGCGTTCCCGTCGCTGATGGACAAGGCGATTGCCCGACGCAAGGATGAGTTGCGCGGCGTGAAAATCCGCGGCTATCTGATTTTTGAACCCATCGAGATGGTGGAGTGCGACCCCACGCGCGAACACTTTATCTATAACAGCTGGCACATGTCCGGCTATGAGCGCAAGCTCTGCGACCGCGGCTTGTGCAACTTCAACCCGATGGTCTTCCGCAATCTGGGCGCCTACTATGAGCACTTCCTGACGGTGAACGTCGCCATGATGTGCGTGACGCCCATGAACGAGCACGGCTACTTCAACTTCTCTGTTTCCAACGCTTCTGCCCGCGCGACGCTCGACAAGGCCGACGTAGTGATCCTCGAGGTCAACGAGAACCTCCCGTGGGTTTACGGCGGCCTGAGCGAGTGCATCCACATCGACGACGTCGACATGATTGTCGAGGGGCCGCACGGCCCGCTGCCCGCGGCGAAGTCGCCGCCCGCGTCCGAGGAGGAGATGAAGATCGCCGAATACGTCGTGCAGAACATGGTCGACGGCTCGACGCTCCAGCTCGGCATTGGCTCGCTGCCGAACGCGGTGGGGCAGATGATCGCGCGCTCCGACCTGCGCGACCTTGGCATCCACACGGAGATGCTCTGCGACTCGTACCTCGACATGTACAAGGCGGGCAGGATCACGAACCGCAAGAAGAAGCTCGACCGCTATAAGAGCATCTTCGGCCTTGCGGTCGGCTCGCCGGATCTGTACGACTGGATCCGTGAGAACCCCGGCGTCGTGACCTACCCCATCAGCTACTGCAACGACCCGAGCAACATCGGGCGGCTGGATAATTTCGTCTCCATCAACAACTGCATCTCCGTCGACCTGTACGGACAGATCTGCGCGGAGAGCTCCGGCACGCGCCAGATCAGCGGCACCGGCGGCCAGCTCGACTTCCTCGAGGGCGCGGCCCTCTCGCCGGGCGGCAAGGCCTTCATCTGTCTGACGTCGTCCTTTACGAACAAGAAGGGTGAAATGGTCTCGCGCATCAACCCGGTGCTCACCCCCGGCGATATCGTCACCGACCCGCGCAGCCTGGCCTACTACATCGTGACGGAGTACGGCGGCGTGAACCTCGTCGGCTGCAGCACGTGGGAGCGCGCGGAGCGCCTGATCTCCATCGCACACCCGAAGTTCCGCGACGAGCTGATCTCGAACGCCGAGAAGCAGGGCATCTGGATCCGCTCGAACAAGCGCTGACGACTACCAAAATTTGACATTCTCTGCACATCCACTACATAAAGCAGACATCCCCGGTCAGAAATGACTGGGGATGTCTGCTTTTCGTGCTGCTTTGCGCCAAATGACGGGTAAATTACTAATTTTGTAAGGATCAATCATATATTATATCATTGACATGTCAAGAAACTATTGTGCAAATTAGTAATTCTTGACAGGAAATAAACGATCCGATTTAGTAGATTTTTCTTGAAAGCGGGGCCGCGGCGTGCTACTATGGGAGCAAGAAGCGGCCGACGGCGAACACAGAGAGAAAAAAGGCCGCACACATTTCGACAGGAGGTAGATCTTTTGAAGAGAACACTCAATCGGATCCTTGCGCTCGGCATGGCGATCTGCATGCTTCTCTCGCTTGTGGTCGTACAGGCTTCGGCCGCGACGACGACGGACGGGCTGCAGAGCCAGATCAGCGCGGCGGCCGGGTCAAGCGTGCAGATCGTGCTCGACGGCGATGTGACGCTCGACCAGACCATCCAGATCCCCGCCAAAACGGCCGTCACCATCACGACGGACGGCGCGGCGCGCACCGTCAAGCGCGGCGAAGGGCTGACGGCGGCGATGTTCAACGTTCCCGCCGGCTCCACGCTGACGCTCAGCGGCGGCGAGAGCCGCCTTGTACTCGACGGCGCGTCCGTCAAGGCTTCGGCCGCGATGGTCACGAGCGCGGGCACGCTGGAACTGACGAACGTGGACGCGAAGAACGCCGTGAACTCCAAGACCGGTGGCGCGGTCTATCTGACCGCGGGCAAGCTCAGTGTCAGCGGCTGCAGCTTCACCGGCAACTCCGCCAAGACCGGCGGCGCGATTGACACCAAGACGAAGGTGGGCATTCAGATGACCGTTGCGGACAGCACCTTCTCCGCGAACACCGCAACGACCAACGGCGGCGCCATCAACCTGATGGATACCAACACCATGACCGCGACGAACACGGCCTTCACCGGCAACAAGACGACGAAGTCCGCGGCCAACAAGGGCGGCGCGGCGGTCTATGTCGCGAACACCAGCGCGAGCTTTGACGGTTGTACCTTCACCGAGAACACCGTCGCCGGGAATACCGACAGCGTCGGCGGCGCGCTGTGCTTCTACGCCGTGAGCGCGAGCCAGACGGCCATCACCGTCAGCGGCAGCACCTTCACCGGCAACACCGCGCCGAACGGCGGCGCGATCGGCCTGTCCGACAGTGGCAGCTTCCGCAGCGGCCGGGCGATCGTGAACTGGACGGACTGCTCCTTCACCGGCAACAGCGCGGCAGGCAAGGGCGGCGCGATTGCCATTCCGTACAGCTGTGAGAACGCGATGCACTGCGTCGTGACGCTCAGCGGCTGCACCTACAGCGGCAACACCGCCGCGCAGGAGCCGGATTTCTACAGCGCGGACAAGCTCAACATCACCGTGGACGGCAAGGTGCTCGACCCGAGCACTACGACCGGCAACCCCAACTACGTCGCCTATACCGATGTCTCCGTCGTCCCGAACGTGACGGACAGCGCCGGGACGGCGCTGCCGGATCTGGCGGGCATGGCGGTCGTGGGCGACTATGCCTACTCCGTCAAGCTCAAGACGGCCGCGAAGCCCAGCGGCGACACGACGAACTATCACCGCGGCGAGCACGCGACGCTCTGGCGCACCGATCTCAAGACCGGTGAGACGGTTCAACTCAGCGAGGCCGTGACGAACGCGGACTACGTCACCTACGTTGGCCACGCCAACGGCGTCGCGGGCGCGCTGGAAAACGGCGAGCACTATCTCTATGTCGCGACGCTCCTCGTGGGCGATGCGTCGCAGGACATCTACGCGGTCGTAAAGCTGCACATGAGCGGTACGACCTTTGAGAAGGTGGGCGAGTATGTCATCATGGAAAACGGCATCTCCGCCTCCAAGTCCGGTATCGATGTCCTCAGCGTTGACGCCGGCAAGACGACCCTTCTGCTTAAGACCGGCGGCACGTTCTATACCGCCGAGGTGCCCCACGACCAGACGAGCGGCGAGCTCACGGCCGTGACGCGCTTCAGCATCAACACCACCGGCGTCTCCCTGACGACCGGCGCGGTGCTCGACGTCACTGGTTGGACGTGGCAGGATTGCGGCTATCACGACGGGCGGCTGTATGTGCCCGTGTGCAAGGGCGCGAGCACGGTCGTCGCCGTGTACTCCATCCTCAATGAGGACGGCACCGTCAAGAGCGGCGCGCTGTCTCCTGATAAGGACTGCTCCATCCAGATCGGCGATGTGAACCACCGCGTCGTCGAGGTGGAGAGCTGCGCCGTCTATGACGGGAAGCTCTACTTCAACGCCAACCGCACGCTCCCCGACGGCGGCAAGGACTGCGACTGCGTCGCGTGGACGGCTTTGCCCCCCGCGCCCGTGATCGAGAAGCCCGACGAGAACCCCGCGCAGGATGCGCTGGTGGCGAAGATCAACGCCGCCGCGGGCTCGAGCGTCGTGATTACGCTGACGGAGGACATGACCATCACGTCCCCGATCTCCATCCCCGCAAGCACCGTCGTGGAGCTGAAGACGGACGGCAAGGCCGTCACGCTTACCCGCGGCGAAAAGCTCACGGAGTCGCTCTTCAACGTCCTCGATGGCTCCACCCTGAAGATCACCGGCAGCGATGATGCGCGCATCACGGTTGACGGCGCGTCCGTCGAGGCGACCGCCGCCATGATCGCGAGCGCCGGGGCGCTCGAGCTGACGAAGGTGGATCTCAAGAACGCCGTCTCCGCCGGTGCGGGCGGCGCGGTCTACATGACGAAGGGCACGCTGACGTCCACCGACTGCCGCTATGAGAACAACCGCGCGTCCACCGGCGGCGCCGTCGACGCGCAGAAGAATGCCAAGGTGCGCATGGACTTCATCGGCGGCAGCTTCACGGACAACACCGCCAAGACAACCGGCGGCGCCGTGAACCTGATGGACGGCAACACGCTCAGCGCGAAGAACGTCACCTTCCGCGGCAACAAGACCACGGCCTCCGCAGCGAACAAGGGCGGCGGCGCGCTGTATGTGGCGAATACTGCCGCGAGCTTTGACGGCTGCACGTTTGACAGCAACTCCGTGACCGGCAAGGCCACGAGCACGGGCGGCGCGATCTGCTTCTACGCGCTCGGCGCGTCCGGCGCAAAATGCACGGTAAAGGACTGCACCTTTACGGGCAACAGCGCCCCCATCGGAGGTGCGATGGCGCTCTCCGACAACGGCGCGGTGCGCAAGAACGGCGCGTCCGTCGACTGCGAGAACGTGACCTTCACGAACAACACCGCCGACAAGGGCGGCGCGATCGGTATCCCGTATGACTGCGTAACGAGCCTGAGCTGCTCGCTGAACCTGACGGACTGCACATTTGCGGGCAATCAGGCCGCCGAGGGCAGCGACATCTACAGCGTCTCCGAGGCGGGCATCACGATCAAGCAGACCGAGAAGCCCGACCCCAAGCCTAATCCCGATCCGGATCCCGTCGACCCGGAACCCGATCCTGATCCGGCGGATCCCAAGCCGACCGAGCCCGCTGCTCCGGTTGCGCCGGAGACCCCGGCAAAGCCCGATCAGTTCAAGACTGGCGACGAGAGCCATCTCGCCCTCTGGGGCGCGCTGGCCCTGACCGCCGCTGCGGGCGCAGCCGTCTGCACGCTGCGCAGAAAAGAAGAAGCGTAAAATAAAGGGAACTGACCGCGGCAACGGTCAGTTCCCTTTTGCGTGCCGGATACGGTGAAAACTGCAGATCTGCGCTGTCATGCGTTCTTGACAAAATACTTGCATGACCGCACAATATTACTTATAATAGCAATATAAGACAGAAGGAGGGGGAAGCGGCCATGAACGAACAGGGAATCTGCATTCTGTTTTCCATTCTTCTTGTTCCGGTAAATTTTCTCTGCGCTTTCTGGCTTTTTCGGGAAGCGCTGCAGCTGACGGGGATGACGTATCAGGAGTATTTCAAAAAGACTTCCTCCGACGGGGAGGTACTGCTCGGCAGCGAACAGCGCTGGGGGTATACGAATCGTTTTTTCAAAGCGTACAGCTCCGATCCGGAGAAATCCATGCACTTCATGAAAAGCTATGCGGCGGCGTTGCTGCCCGGCTTGGCCGCGGTGCTCCTTCTGTGTTATACGGAGGCGCATGCGGAGCGGCTGTCGGGCGTTCTGATTGGGGATTTTGCGCTGTTGGCCGTGAATGCCGCGCTCGCGCTGGCGGGCGTGCTTTACAGGAGAAGGCATCCGATGGATCCCGCGACGGCGGAGCGGCTTCGCGAAAAGCGACGGAAGGAACGGGCGTATAACAGAAAGCATTGGAAAAAAATCGCGGTGAGGGGCACCGTATGCGCCGCCGTTCTGCTGCTGATTCTGTATATTTTTGTAGGCGGCACATTGAGATCGCTGTGGCAGCAGCCCGCGCAGACGGAGACGCCGCGCAGCGCGATGCTGTCCGAACTTCTGCAGGAGCGGGGCTACGAAACAGAGAACGTTTCGCTCACCTACCGGTGGGTGGTGGATGATCCTCTGCAGGCGGCGGGTGGAGGAGAAAAGGACGGCAACCGGTTTGAGCTTTACCGGTATGCGGACGAAGAAACGGCACGCCGGGCGTATGGTCAGGTTGTGAACCTGATCGCCCCGGAGATGGAGAGTGCGGCGCGCGCAAGTCATCAGATAGAGCTCACGGGCGGCGGCAGTATGTTTACCGTCATCTTAGATGGGGTGTATTACCTTGCGCTGACCCGAAACAGCGACGTAATTTATGCGTGCTCGCCCGATTCCCTGCAGGAAGCCAATGCGATTCTGGCCGATATCGGGTATCTGCACGGTAAATCATAAGGAAATAATCATATGGGAAAGAAACGGCAGAAGGAGCGGTTTGACATTCTCCTGTTTGCGGCGGGCCTGTTTTGTATCGGCATGACCCTCTGGATACTGATAAGCGAAATCAGCGAATATGTGCAGCAAAAGGATTGGACGGCTGCGACGGCCATCGTGGTGGATGTCTCCCCGCACAGCGGCGATTACGACGTATACTACCAGTATGAGGCCGCGGGGGATATTTACACGGGCAAGTTCAGCAAGGTCGGCAAACGGGCGCTCGGTGAGACCATCGAAATCCGGTATGACCCCGACGCGCCGGAAAAGTCCAACTGGGTGCTGGAGATGGGTATTAAGACGATCCTGAAGGATGTGTTCATGATCGCCATTTTCTGGACTCTGGGAGCCCGCTTGATCGAATGCTCCCTTCCGAAAAAGAAACGGCGTGAAGACCAAGCCGACGGCCGGGCAGCCCGGCGGGTGCCGCGGCAAAAGCCGCGCGCGGCGGAGAGCACCGTCGATGCCGCGGAGGTCAAGCGGCAGGAAAACCGGATCTTTCAGGAGGTGTGCGAGCTGGTACGGGCGCTGCGGGAGGAGCATCCGGACACCGGGTATGCGGTGCGGCTGGAGCGCTCCGCGCCGCTGGAGCCGGCGGGCTGTGCGCCGGCCCGGTATTCCGCGTGGCTCATCGTCTCCCTGAGCCGCCATCAGACGATTCTCGAGAGCGGCGAGGACACGACCGAATGGCCGGACGCCCGGGCCGAGATCACCCGGGTGAGGGGCGGAAAGCTGACGGTTTCCGACGCGTACAGGGAACTTCTCAAGGCGGATCTGGAAAAGATCACCGCCGACTATGAGGCGAGCCCCGATCCCTATGTGGAAAACAGAGCCGCGTCGGAGGAGCTGCTGGCGCAGGCCTGCCGCGTGGAGTGGATAGAAGAATAACGTTACAAAAGGGCGTTGCCCTTTTGTAACGAAAAGATTTCGCTCCGACCCGCTCATTTTTGTGCGCGCTGCGCACAAAAATACACTCTGGCCCGACATCAACCGTCGGGTCTGCCGAGGCCAGTTCCTCTGGGCCGAGGCCCGCGCAAAGTGCTTTTTGCGACGTACACGCCGCCGCAAAAAACGGATTTCAAAGGATTCGCACCGCTGCGGCGGCGCGAACTCTGCGAGTTTTTTTACAGGAATTTGCTTTTAACGGCACAATCTTCCAAAAACCGGTAGACACCCGCCTGTTTCGCGTGCTATACTGATACTATCTGTCAGTATGTGTATTCCCGGAAAACCGGGAAGCGTTTGAGAGAGATCTATCAGATGGGGTGATACGATGAAATCCAGAAAACGGGCCTATTCCATCGCGCTGTGCTGCCTTCTGGCGGTCACGGTGCTGCTGCCGGGCCTGGTGTTCCTGTTTGCCGGGGCGACGGCGGCGGACGATCAGGAGGAATCCCTGCTCGGCACGCTCAGCGCCCAGTTCGAGGCGAGCAGCCCGGGCATGGTTTCGTCCGGGACGGGCGACCTCGGCGGAAAGTCCTACGGCGCCTATCAGTTTGCCAGCCGCTATGACACGCCCAAGGCGTTTTTCGAGTGGTGCCTGCAGCAGGACGATACATATTACCGCTCCGTGGGCGAGCGCCTGCAGGACGCATACTACAGCGGCGGTGCGGGCTACGGCACGAATTTCGACAACACGTGGCGCGCGCTCAACAACGAGGACAGCGCGGGCTTTCTGCGCGTCCAGCGCAACTATGTCCGCCTGAGCTACTATGAGCCGATCGTCGCGAAACTGGAGGCAAACGTCCCCGGCTTCTCCGCGGACGATTACAGCATCGCCCTGCGCAACGTCCTCTGGTCGCGCGCGGCGCAGCACGGGACGGGCGGGGCCTACAGCGTTGTCACGCGCGCCTTCGCGGCGCTGGGCGGCTTTAAAAACCAGCCCGAGGCCGAGCTGATCGACGCGATTTACGCCGAGAGCGGCCGCCTGACGACGGACGCCGCCACCACCATGAGCGGCACGACCGCCGAGCGCTACGGCGTCAGCGGAAAGGCACTGGCGTACTACACGGGCTGCTCGGGCGAGGTGCAGCTCGGCGTCTACCTGCGCCTGCGCGTCAACGAGCCCGCCAAGGCGCAGGCCATGCTCGCGCAGTACGGCTATGCCGATGCCGTCATCGACGAGGGTGTCTACCGCATCCAGCCCTCCTCCAACACGAACCTCAGCGCCGTCGCGGGCAGTACATCCGTCTCGCTCAACGGCGTGGCCGACAGCGATGCCCAGCGCTTCCAGCTGACGTATTACGCGAGCGGCTACTATGCCATCACCTGCCGCGACAGCGGCCTGCGGCTCGCAGCTGCGAGTGACGGCAGTGTCACGATGGAAAAGCCCGCCGCGTCAGAGAGCCAGATGTGGCGCCTCGCGTGCTATAACAGCGGCTTCTCCATCCAGAACCGCGCCACGGGGCAGTATCTCGCGGCTTCGAGCTATGCCGCGGGCGGCAGGCTCCAGACCGCGCAGAGTGCCTACCAGTGGCAGGTCGCGCTCGCCGCGGGCGGCTGGTCGCTCGCCGGCGCGAGCTACCCGACCTATGCCAGCGGCCTGACCGAGGGTGCGTCGTCCTACCCCTTCCGCGGGACGCTGCGCTGCTCGTACCCCATCTCCCGCGTGGAGGTCAGAATCCTGAACGCTGCGGGCGGCGACGCCATCACCCCGGCCACCGCTTCCCCCGGCAGCAAGAGCTTCGATCTCTCGAGCCTTGACAACTCCGTCGCCTTCAGCCGTCTGCGCGCGGGCGGCTATACCCTCGTCATCACCGCCGAGAGCGGCGCACCGACCGACGGCACGTTCCGTTTGGAGTCTCCCTTCTACGTCTCCGGCGACGGCTTCACTGTCACGTTCGATCCCTGCGGCGGTACCTGCGGCGAGGCCAAGCGCGCCGTCTATGCCGGTCAGTGCTACGGCGACCTTCCCACCGCGGCGAAGGACGGCTGGACATTTGACGGCTGGTATACCGCGCCCGAGGGCGGCAGCCGCATCGACGGGGCGGACATCGTCACTGCCGGTGACCACACGCTCTACGCGCACTATTCCCGCGAATACAGCTATGTGTTCTATAACTACGACGGCACCGCCGTCTCCTCCGGCCGCCTGGCCGCCGGGGAGGAGATCCCCGCACCAGACCAGACCCCGTCCCGCCCGTCCGACGGCACGTATTACTATGTCTTCACCGGCTGGAGCGGCTACAGCGCGGGCATGACCATCTCCGACAACGTCTCCTTCACCGCGGCGTATGAGGCGCACGAGATCGTCGGCGAGCCGGATCAGATCATCACCTCGGCCTATGTCATCCGCGACGGCTGGCTGCGCCGCATCCCGCTCGGCACCACGACGGCGGAGGTGCAGAGCGGGCTCACGCCCTCCTCCGGCATCACCATCCACAAGGGCAGCGCCCCGGCCACCGGCCTTGCCGGAACGGGCATGACCGTGGAGTATACGCGCGGGGGCGAGGTCGTGCAGACCTTGACGATGGTTGTCACGGGCGACCTCAACGGCGACGGCCGCTTGGATATCAGCGATGTCGTGCAGCTGCAGGGCAGTCTGCTCAACCGCGTGACACTCAGCGACGCCGCAGCACAGGCGGCGGACGTCAACGGCGACGGCCGCATCGATATCAGCGACATGGTACAGATGACCGCCGCGCTGCTCGGGCGCAGCAGCGTCAAACCCAACTGACGAGAAAGCAGGTACCCCATGAAATTTTGGAAAAAGCAGATTTTCTCCCTGCTCGCAGCGCTCGCGGTGCTCCTGACCCTCGTGCCGCAGCGGGCTGAGGCCGCAAGCTGCGGCCTCAGCGGTGCAGGCAGCGTGCGCGCGGGCAATACCGTCACTGTGACGTTCAGCATCAGCGGCGGCGATATTCTCGGCTTCGAGGCCGACCTCTCCTATGACAGCAGCCAGCTCAGTCTGGAGGGATCAAAGTCCCTCCTCGGCAGCAGCTGGACGGTCAAGATGAACGGCAGCCGCATCGTCGGCTATGACAGCGAGCAGAGCAATCCCATCAACGGCTCAAAGCAGGTGATGGCCTTCACCTTCCGCGTCAAGAGCGGCGCTTCCGCAGGGAGCAGCCTTTCTGCCGCGGTGAGTGGCGTCTCCGTCTCCTATATCCGCAGCAGCGACGGCAACGCCGTGACCGTTGACGCAGGCTCCGCCCGCTGGAGCGCGTCAGTCTCCGCCCCGCTGTCCGCCAACGCGAACCTCGCGGCCCTTTCCTGCGCCAACGCAGAGCTCTCCCCGACGTTTTCCGCCGGGACGACGCAGTACAGCGTGACCGTACCCTATGATGTGACGAGTCTGCGCCTGTCCGCTTCGGCGGAGGACGGCGGCGCGAAGGTCTCCACCTCCGGCAACGACCTCTCCGTCGGGGCGAACACCGTGACCATCACCGTCACCGCGCCGAGCGGCGCCGTGAAGCGCTATACCATCTCCGTCATCCGCCAGCCGGACCCGAACTACACCGCATCGACCGACGCGGCGCTCTCCGCGCTCACCGCGAGCTATGGGGAGATCAGCCCGGCCTTCACCTCGGACGTGACGGACTATGTCCTCTACGTCCCCCATGAGACCGAGCACATCACCCTCAGCGGCACCGCCCGCGACGGGAAGGCCGTGCAGGTCACCGGCGCGGACGCCGCGCTCGACGAGGGCGAAAATGTCCTCACCGTCACCTGCACCGCCGAGGACGGCGTGACCGTCATGACCTACACGGTGCATGTCTGGCGCATGCCCGCCTACGCCGGGACGCTGCCGCAGATCATCGTCCCGACGGACACCGTCGAACCCGACCAGCCCGCGCAGGAGGATGCCTCGGCGCTCTCCGCGCTGTGGGCGAGCCTGTGCGCACCGTTTGTGCTGCCGTTTGGCGGCTGGACGGTGCCGCTCTATGCCGTGGCCGCGGCGGCGATGGTGCTGCTTCTGCTGCTCCTGTTCCTGCTGGGGCACCTGATCGGGCGCAGGCGCGGCCGCCGCAAGGCCCTGCACCAGCTGGAGCAGACGCCCGATGCCATCGGCGTCATCCCGCCCGCGGACGAGCCGTCTGCGTCCGACGAGACGCACCCTGACGAGCCGCAGCCGGAGGACGGGCCGCAGCCCGTCGAAGAGGAGCCGTCCGCGGAGAACGAGCCGGTCCCGCAGCCGGTAGAAGCGGCACCGACGGAAGCGTCCGCCGCGCAGGAGGAGCCTGCGGCGGAAGAGCCGTCCGTTCAGCCGGAGCAGACGGAGGAGATGCCCGCGGAACCGTCCCCCGATGACACGCTAGCGGATCTCGGCGACATCTCGCTGGATGATCTGCTGAACGATATTCGGAATATGTGAGCCATGAGCGCCGGAGACAGTGTCTCCGGCGCTCATTTTGTTTTGGGGGCGGGGATGCCTTCGGCGAGATACTTTTTACCAGCAGCGGCAAAAAGTACCCCGTCGGAGACATGGACCAACCGATTCAACCACCACTCCCCCGCCAAACGCAAAAGCAGACCGGAGAGGGTTTCTCCGGTCTGCCGTATGTCACCACTTATTCTCCACCTTCTCCGCAAACCCGAGGAAATCCTTCACCCGCACCGCTGTGCCGTCGTCGAGAACCGCCGTCCCCGTGAAGCGGCCGAACACCTGATGCTGGTCGGACTTGATCAGCTTCACATCCGTGC
Source organism: uncultured Eubacteriales bacterium (assembly GCA_900552475.1). GTDB lineage: Bacteria > Bacillota > Clostridia > Oscillospirales > Oscillospiraceae > Vescimonas. The sequence continues at coordinate 19,832 of USAC01000001.1, forward strand.
AGGCGGCGCGGTCGAGAATCGGCACGAAGTCCATCTCAAACCGCCCGTCGTCCGACGTGAACGTCCACGGGCGGAGATAGTCCTCGCGCCCGTCCCGCATGGGGATGTGGAACTGCACCTGACTGAGCTTGTGCGCCCGGCCACCGTAGAATAGCATGTTCTCGCTCGCAGTGGAGGTGTTGCCGAAGCCATAGCCGATGTTCCAGCCGAACGGGATACCGTCCACCTGCCCGGAGGCGCTGCCCCAGTACCAGGTGTTGTGATACGTCCAGACGCCGCGCCCCCAGTCGAGCACGCCGAAGGAGTCCGCCGGGTCGAAAACGTACTCCCGCCCACTGACGAGCACCGAGCCGCTCGCGCGCATACAGTTGATTTTTTGGTTATAGTAGAAGTGCCCCGGCTTTTCAAACGGCGTGCAGATGACCATCGACTCCTCCGGCTCGTCCGTCAGGCGGATGCGCCCGGAGACGGGGAGCCCGTCCAGAAAGTCCTCCATGTGGAACGTCAGCACACGCGCGCCCTCCTCGTGGCGGAAGGAGAGGGCGTAGTGCTTCCGGTTGATGACCGTGTCGCCCGCGGCAGACGAGGCGGGCAGCCCTGTGCGCCCCGTGGGGAAGGCGCGCATGGGACTTTTCGTCTTTTCCCAGCGCTCGTCGAAGTGCAGAAACGAGATGGAGTCGAGCCCCATGTACCCGTTGTCGTCGATCGTCAGGGCGACAGCGTAGTGGTCGTTCGCGACGAGGTAGTAGTCCCACTCCTTGATGCGCGCGGCCCCGGCGCGGATGGCGGCGCGGTCATAGACCGGCAGGAGCCGCTTGGCGTAGCCCGCCTCGCGGAGATTGCCCGCCGCGTCGAGCAGCGGCGCGCGGCTGGTGATTTCATGCTGCATGGTGCGTCCCTCCCGATGTGATTTGCCTTTATTTTACCACATACGGCGGCACCGGGCTATCTTTTTGCTTGACAAATTCCGAAAATCAGCTATAATCTGAAAATGAATTTCAATTTCAAATTCGGAGGAGTGACATCCATGACCTATATGACGCGCCAGCAGCAGGCGGTGCTCGCCTGCATCGAGCGCTTCGGCGGCGGCTGCGCGACGGCGGCGGAGCTGACGGAGGAGCTGCACCGGGAGGGGCAGTCCATTGGCCTGACCACGGTGTACCGCCAGCTCGAAAAGCTCAGCCGCCAGGGGCTTGTCCACAAGCTCGTGACGGATGAGGGCGCCTGCTACCAGTACTGCAGCCACGCGGACAAGAACGCGTGCTTCCTGCTCAAGTGCGAGGGCTGCGGGGCGATTTTCCACATGGACTGCGGCCATCTCTCGCAGCTCTATGACCACCTGCTCACAGAGCACGGCTTTGCCATCAACCCGCGCCGCACGCTGTTTTACGGCCTTTGCGCCAAGTGCCGGGAGGCGCAGCAGTCATGAAACAACGCATCACGGCGCTTTTTCTGGCGCTTTTGCTGCTTGCAGCGCTCTCGCTCAGCGGCTGCTCGCAGCGACCGCAGGAAAGCGCGGACGGGCGGCTGCGAGTCGTCTGCTCGCTCTTTCCGTACTATGACTTTGTGCGTCAGATCGGTGGCGAGGACGTGGACGTCTCGCTGCTGGTTCCCGCCGGGCGGGAGACGCACAGCTTCGAGCCGACGCCGCTCGACGTAATCCGTGTGAGTGAGGCGGACGTGTTCGTCTACAACGGCGGCGAGAGCGAGGTGTGGGTGGAGAACATCCTTGGCGCCGCCGGGGAGAAGATTCCCCACGTTCTGCGCATGATGGACTACGCCGACGCGCTGGAGGAGGAGTTCACCGAGGGGATGCAGCAGAGCGGTCACGACCACGACCATGACGAGGACGACAGCGACGAAATCTCCTACGACGAGCACATCTGGACCTCGCCCGTGCAGGCGCAGACGCTCTGCCGCGCCATCGCCGACACGCTCTGCGCCGCCGATCCGGCGCACGCGGCGGACTATCAGGCGAGGCTCACGCAGTACCTCGCGCAGCTGCAGGCGCTTGACGCATCCTTCCGCGAGGTTGCCGCGAACGGGCAGAGGAATCTGCTCGTTTTCGGCGACCGGTTCCCACTGCTCTACTTCTGCCGCACCTACGGGCTGAACTACCGCGCGGCGTTCCACGGCTGCGCCGGGGACACGGAGCCGTCGCTCGCAACGCTCAAATATCTCATCGACCGCGTAGAGAACGAACAGATCCCCGTCGTCTATACGATCGAGCTGAGCAGTCAGAAAATCGCGGATGCCATCGCCGAGACGACGGGCGCGCAGGTGCGCACCTTCTACTCGTGCCAGACGGTCAGCCGCGCGGACTTCGACCGCGGCGAGACGTACCTGAGCCTGATGCAGAAAAACGTGGAAGCCTTGAAGGAGGGACTATCCTGATGGAACAGAAAACATTACTCGCCTGCCGGGACGTCTCGCTGGGCTATGAGGGGCGCGCCGTCTGGGAGCACCTGAATCTGGAGATCCGCAGCGGCGAATACCTCTGCATCGTCGGCGAAAACGGCTCGGGCAAGTCGACGCTGCTCAAGAGCCTGCTGGGACTGATCAAGCCCCTGCGGGGCAGCATCGAGCTCGACCCGTCCCTGCGCAGCGGCGCCATCGGCTATCTGCCGCAGCAGACGCGCGCGCAGAAGGACTTCCCCGCGACGGTGAGCGAGGTCGTGCTCTCGGGCTTTCTGAGCGCGCGCGGCCGCCGCTTCTTCTATACCCCCGCCGAGAAGTCGCGGGCGCTCATGAATCTCGGTAAGCTCGGGATTCTCGAGTTGAAGGACCGCTGCTACCGCGAGCTCTCCGGCGGGCAGCAGCAGCGCGTGCTGCTCGCGCGCGCCCTGTGCGCGGCGGGGGAGCTGCTGATCCTCGACGAGCCGGTCACGGGGCTCGACCCGGCCGCCGCGCAGGACCTGTACCGCACGCTCGCCTACCTCAACAAGACCGAGGGCATCGCCATCGTCATGGTGACCCACGACATCCGCAGCGCCCTGCGCTATGCTACGCGCATTCTCCACGCGGGACAGGGCCAGTGGTTCAGCGGGAGCGTGGCGGAATATCTCGCTTCGCCCTACGGCAAGCGATTCGGAGGTGAGACGGCATGAGCCTGCTGCTGGAGATGTTTACCTACCCATTCATCGTCCGCGCCTTCGTCGTGGGCGTCCTTGTCTCGCTGTGCGCGGCGCTGCTGGGTGTGCCGCTGGTGCTCAAGCGGTATTCGATGATCGGCGACGGGCTGAGCCACGTCTCGTTCGGCGCGCTGGCCATCGCGCTTGCGTGCGGGTGGTCGCCGCTGCCGGTTTCGATCCCGGTTGTCATTCTGGCCGCGCTGGGGCTGCTGCGCCTGACGGAAAACAGCCGCATCGGCGCAGACGCCGCCATCGCCGTCACCTCGGCCTCGGCGCTCGCACTCGGCATCATCGTCACGAGCCTGACCACCGGCATGACCACGGACGTCGACAGCTATATGTTCGGCTCAATCCTCGCGATGGACCGGGCGGATGTTGCGCTGAGCGTGGGGCTGTCGATTGCGGTGCTGGTACTGTTCGTGATGTTTTACCACCGGCTGTTCGCCATCACGTTCGACGAGAGCTTCTCACGCGCGACGGGCGTGAAGGTCGGACACTACAACACGGTGCTCTCCGTGCTGACGGCGCTCACGATCGTGCTGGGTATGCGCATGATGGGCGCGATGCTCATCTCGAGCCTGATTATCTTCCCCGCGCTCTCTGCGATGCGCGTGCGCAAGAGCTTCCGCGGCGTGGTCATCACGGCGGGGATCCTCTCGGTCGTCTGCTTCTGCGTGGGGCTGACGGGCTCGTACCTGTTGAGCACCCCTGTCGGCGCGACGGTCGTGCTCGTCGATCTCGCGGCGTTTCTGGCGTGCTGCCTGATCGGGCGGACGTGCCGGAAATAACGCGGCCATATCGAAAAGAAACTGCAAAGCGGACGGACGGAAAATTTTTCCGTCCGTCCGCTTTTTTTGATTGACAGCGGCTGAAAAACGCGCTATGCTCGAGCTGTACACAACACGAAAACAAAATATACACAAAATGTGCGCGTGAAAAACACAAGGAGGCCGCCTATGATCTCGATGGAACTGCTCCGGGACGCGCGATGCGTCCTCTCCCCCGTCATCAACCTGACGCCGATGATCCCGGCGAAGGGCTTCGTGCCGGACTGCCGCTTCTACCTCAAGGCCGACTGCCTGCAGAAGACGGGCGCGTTCAAGCTGCGCGGGGCGTACTACAAGCTCTCCACGCTCACCGACGAGGAGAAGGCGCGCGGCGTCATCGCCTGCTCCGCGGGGAACCACGCGCAGGGCGTCGCCTTCGCCGCGCGCGACATGGGCATCCCCGCGACGATCTGCATCCCCGCGGGCGCGCCGCTGTCGAAGATCGAGGCCACGCGCAGCTACGGCGCGAACGTCGTGCTCGTGCCGGGTGTATACGACGACGCGCACGCCGAGGCGGTGCGTCTGCGGGACGAGCAGGGGCTGACATTTATCCACCCCTTCGACGACGAGCGCGTCATGGCGGGACAGGGGACAATCGGGCTCGAGATCGCCGAGCAGCTGCCGGATGTGGATGTTGTCCTCGTCCCGATCGGCGGCGGAGGGCTGATCGCGGGTGTCGCGAGCGCCCTGCGGCAGCTGAAACCCGCCTGCCGCATCATCGGCGTGCAGGCCGCCGGGGCGGCGAGCATGGCCGACTCCCTCCGCGCGGGGCATATCCTGACGCTTCCGGAGGTGCACACGGTCGCCGACGGCATTCAGGTTAAGACGCCCGGCGAAAAGACGTTCGCCATCTGCCGCGAAGCCGTTGACGAGGTTGTGACCGTTGGCGAGGCGGAGATCGCCAGCGCGATTCTCACCGTGCTCGAGCGGCAGAAGCTCATGGTCGAGGGCGCGGGCGCGGTCGGCGTAGCCGTGGCGATGTACGGGGAGCTGGATCTGCGGGGCAAGACCGTCTGCGCGCTGCTCTCCGGCGGCAACCTCGACGTGACAATGCTCGAGCGGATCATCACGCGCGGTCTTGCGCGTGAGGGGCGCACGGTGGGCTTTTCCACGGTGCTGCCCGACCGGCCGCGTGCCCTCGCGGGGCTGCTGGGGATCGTGTCGGAGCTGGGGGCGAATGTCCTCGAGGTCAGTCACGAGCGCAGCAGTCTGAAGGCCGACCTCGGCTCGACGGTGGTGCACCTGCTGGTCGAAACGCGCAACCGCGCCCATGTTGACGAGCTTTTTGATGCCCTGCACCGGGAGGGGTATCAGCTGATCCAGAGGTAAGGCGAGTAGCACCACGAGCCTTCGGCGACATACTTTTTGCCAACAGCGGCAAAAGTGTGCAAAAAACAGAGCAGCACCGCCGATGCTGCTCTGTTTCACTTATACACTTACGCCCTATGCCGCAGCTTCTCCAGCATCCGCTCAAACTCCTCCGGCCGCGGGCAGGTCAGCTCTACAGGCTGCCCCGTGCGGGGGTGGATAAAGCGCAGCCCCGTCGCGTGCAGGCACTGCCCCGTCAGGCCGGGGACGGGCTTTTTATTGCCGTAGACGGTGTCGCCGAGGATCGGGTGCCCGATGTGCGCGAGGTGGACGCGGATCTGGTGCGTGCGCCCCGTCTCCAGACGGCAGCGCAGGTGCGTCACGCCCGGATAGCGGGCGATGACCTCCCAGTGCGTGACGGCTCGGCGGCTGTTTTTCTGCGTGACGGCCATCTTCTTGCGGTCGGTCGGGTGGCGTCCGATGGGCGCGTCGACGGTGCCGCTGTCCTCGCGGAAGTTTCCCACGGCAAGGCACTCATATGTCCGCGCGAGCGTGTGATCCGCGAGCTGCGCCGAGAGGGCGAGGTGCGCGGTGTCGTTCTTCGCCGCGATGATCAAGCCGCTGGTGTCGCGGTCGATGCGGTGGACGATGCCGGGGCGCTTTTCGCCGCCGACGCCGGAGAGACTGTCGCCGCAGTGGTGCAGCAGCGCGTTCACGAGCGTCCCGTCCGGGTGACCGGGGGCGGGGTGGACGACCATGCCCGTCGGCTTGTTCACAACGATCACGTCCTCATCCTCATACACGACGTCGAGCGGGATGTCCTGCGCGGTGAGCACCGTCTCCTGCGGCGCGGGGACGCGGACGGCAACCGTCTCGCCGGGGGCGACGCGGGCGCTCTTGGCCGGGCGCGCGCTGCCGACCGTGACCGCCCCCTCCTCGATGAGCCGCGCGGCCTGTGAGCGCGTCAGCTCCGGCGCGTGGGCCGCGATGAACGCGTCGAGCCGGGTGCCGGCGTCCTCAGTTTTTACCGTCAGCTCCAGCGTCATGGCCGTTCTCCTTCTTTTTCGCGTCGTATTTCTCGTAGAGGAAGAGGTAGTACACCGCGCCGAGGATCGCACCGACCACGACGAAGCAGTCGGCGAGGTTGAAGATCGGGTAGCGGAACAGCTGCAGGTCAAACATGTCGACGACGTAGCCGCGCGCGACGCGGTCGATCATGTTGCCGAGCCCGCCGCCGAGAATCAGCAGGCACGCCGCGACGCCGAGACGGTGGCGCACGATCTTCTTCACGAGCAGCACGGCGACGGCGGCCATGAGCACGAGCGTCACGGCCGTGAGCAGGGCGGTCTCGCCCGAAAAGCTCGACCACGCGGCGCCGGTGTTGTGCAGGCGGGTGAGCTGGATTACGCCGGGGATCAGCGGGGCCGACTCCCCAAGCGCCAGATGTGAAACCGTCCACCACTTGAGCAGCTGGTCGGCGGCGATTAAAACGATCAGAATGATAACAGCGGGCATGGGATGCTTCTCCTTCAGCATAGAGTTCTCTTGATGCCTATCATATCCCATCGGGCCGGAATTTGCAACGGAAAAGAGCGGATTTTCGCCGAGTGGGAAATACCGGGTGTATTTTCCTTGCAATTTAATGAATTATGGAATACAATAAGGCGAATCCTGAACGGAGGAGAAAAAATGGTTTCTATCATCGAAGTTAAAACGAAAAAGCAGCTGCGCTGCTTTGTTGATTACCCCAATCAGCTCTACCGCGACGTCGAGCAGTTTGTCCCCGCGACGTACGGCGACGATCTGGAGGATTGGGACCGCAGCAAGAACCCGGCCTTTGCCTACTGCGACGCGCGCTGCTGGCTGGCCTATCGCGACGGCGAGGTCGTCGGGCGCATCGGCGCCATTCTCAGCCGCAAGGCCAACGAAAAATGGGGCACCAACCGACTGCGCTTTACGCAGGTGGATTTTATCGACGATCCGGAGGTGTCGCGCGCGCTCTTCGCCACGGTCGAAAACTGGGCGCGTGAGATCGGCTGCACCGCCGTACACGGGCCGCTGGGCTTCACGGACATGGACCGCGAGGGCATGCTGATCGATGGCTTTGACCGACGCGGCTGCTTTTTCACCTACTACAATTTCCCGTATTACAAGGAGCACATGGCCGCGCTCGGCTACGTCAAGGACGTGGACTGGATCGAAAATCTCATCTCTGTTCCGACGGACGAGCGGATATTCCAGCGCTGGGAAAAAATCGCGAACTATGTCTTGCGCCACCACCACCTGCATGTCTACGAGGTACATAACCGGCTGGGCTATCTGCCGCTGCTGAAGAGATTCTTCAAGCTCGTGAACATCGCCTACGCGCCGCTTTACGGCACGGTGGATCTCTCCGAAGAGCAGATCCGCAAGTATTCGATGAAGTTCGCCCCGCTCATCAATCCGAAGCTGACGTGCTTTGTCATGGATGAGAATAACGAGCTGGTCGCCTTCGGCGTCGCGGCGCCGAGCATCGCCGAGGCGCTGAAAAAGAGCCGCGGCCGTATCTTCCCGACCGGCTGGGCGGGGTTGCTGCATGCGTTCCGCGTGAACGACACGCTCGACCTGCTGCTCATCGCCGTGCGGCCGGATCTGCAGAAAAAGGGCGTGAACGCCGTCATCATCAACAAGGTCATGAAGGCGAGCGTCAAAATGGGCATCAAGCACGCGGAGACGGGACCCATGCTCGAGACGAACGAGGCCATCCAGAGCCAGTGGTATGACTTCCCTGTGGAGCAGCACAAGCGCCGCCGCTGCTGGATCAAGGAGCTGCAGCCCGCGCAGACGGCGGGGGAGCCCGCGCCGGTCGGCGTTGGGTCAGCGGAGGAATAACGAAAAAATATGGAAGCGGCGGAGCGATGGCTCCGCCGCTTTTTTTGTTCTGGCACGGGATAGGTGGTTGAATCGGCGTGTCTATGCCTCTGGCGGGTTACTTTTCCCGCGCGGGAAAAGTAACCAAAAGCGCGCCAGAACCAAGGGTTTGGATTCCTTTTCGGTCGACAAGTAGGACTTCGGTAGGACGGTGCTCGCGGAGACGATCCTACATTTAATGCCCCTTGCATAGCCCCCAACCGTGTGGGACGCACCCCAACAACCTGAAACGTGCGGGGCGCGCTTAAGAAGTCAAGAAACCTTGGCTTCTTGCGGCGTTCTTTGGTACCTTTCTTTCGCCGAAGAACGAAAGTACCCCGCCGAAGGCAGCAAACGTATTTCGCAGCACCCCAAATCCAAACGCCATCTTGACAGCGCGGACACACGTTACTATAATGAAACTGCATCCGATTCGCTGGAGCTGCCGCAGGGCGGCTTTTTGAAAGATTGCCGGTTAGGCAAAACTAACTGATGCGGTAAGGGGGCGCGGGACATGCATATCACGGAATATGGCGCGGAGCACGCACGGACGCTGCTGTTTCTGCCCTGCACGGCGGAGCCGGTCTGGGCGTTTTCGGCCACGGTCGCGCTGCTGGCGCGGCGGTGGCACGTTTTTCAGGTGAGCTACGACGGGCACGAACCGGCCTACCCCGGCGACTTCCTCTCCGTTGAGCAGACGGTCGCCGAAATTATGCTCTGGCTGCGCTCGCGTGGGATCACCTGGCTCGACGCGGCCTACGGCTGCTCGCTGGGCGGCGCGTGCCTGACGCGCCTGCTGGCGCTGGGGGAGCTGCCGGTCGGGCGCGCGATCATCGACGGCGGCATCACGCCGTATCAGCTGCCGTTTCCGGTGCGCAGGCTCCTCCTCGCGCGGGACTGCATCGGCTTCCGGCTCGTCACCCGCAGCCGCGGGATGCTGGAGGCGGCCTTCCCGCCCGAGCGCTTTACGCTGCCGGGGCACGACCCGAAAGCGGAGTACGACGCGCTGCAGGCGTATCTCAGGACTTACTCCCGCCGGACGGTTCGCAACGTGTTCTGGTCGGGAAACAACTATGCCCTGCCCCGCACGCCCGCGGAGACGGGGACGAAAATCACCTATTGGTACGGCGACGATGAGAAGAAAGACCGCCGCGGCAACATCCGGTTCATCAAGCGCTATTTTCCGCACATCCGCGTGCGCGGCATCCCGAAGATGGCCCACGCGGAGCTGGTGATGATCCACCCGGAGGAGTTCTGCCATTACTCGGATAAATTCCTGCTGAGCGGAGCGGGAGAATCAAGAGGAGAAGTATGAAGTATTTCGGCAAGCCCGCGGGGATGTGGGCGGTGTTCGGCGGTTCCTTCCGCCGGGAGCTGGTGCGCTGTTTCGGGCTCTCCGGGCAGAGCGCCCGCGAGACGGCGCGGAAGGCGAAGAAGAAGTACCGGGAGCTCATCGGGCGTCTGCCCGAGTTTGAAAAGGCTGACCGGTTCATGACGAACGAGGTGAACTGCGCGATGCTCGCGGCGTTTATCCTCTCTATGCCGGAGCGCCCGGACGTGCAGCGCCTGACGGACTACTATGCCCGCGCCATGATGACGGGGCTGGTGCGCCGGGTCTTCCGCGCGAGCGGGAAGAGCCAGTTCACGGAGAAGGACATCGAGGGCATGCGGCGCACGGCCGCCCTGCGCGCCGGCGACCGCAACCCCTATTCGTGGAACATGGACTTTTACGAGTATCCGGACGGCAGCGGCTATGAGGCGCGCTTTTCCAGGTGCGGCATCTGCACGCTTATGCAGGAGCTGGGGCTGCAGGATCTGACGCCCGCGCTCTGCCATCTGGACTATACGATGGCCGAGGCGCGCGGCTCGGCTACCTTTGTGCGCGAATACACCCTCGCCTCCGGCGGCCCGTACTGCGACTGTGGGTACAAAAAACGGCAGAAGTGAAAAAGAGTGCCCTCCCGCAGGTTCGCGGGAGGGCGCCTGCTTTCTTCTTTCGGGTGGTCAAATGTGCAGCATATGGCCGGACAAAACGAAAACCCCTGCATCCGTTGGGACACAGGGGTTACATCGTATGGTGCGCGGTACAGGACTCGAACCTGTGACCCCATGCACGTCAAGCATGTGCTCTAGCCAGCTGAGCTAACCGCGCGGAACATATATTATAATAACCGGTGCCGCGGCATTTGTCAACACTTTTCTTGCAACTCATCAAAATTTTTGTTATACTGGCGGAAACAACTGCTTGAGGAGATGGTTTTGATGGAACAGATCGCGCTGGTGACGGGGTCGTCGCGCGGAATCGGACGGGCCGTGGCGGCGGAGCTGGCCCGGAAGGGCTGGGCCGTGTGCGTGAACTACCGCGTGCGGCAGGACTGTGCCGAGGAGCTGGTGCGCCAGCTCGAGAGCGAGGGCTGCAGGGCGATGGCGGTGCAGGCGGACGTGTCCGACCGCGCGCAGGTGAACGCAATGGTGCGCCGCGTGGAGGAGGCATTCGGCCCTGTGTCGCTGCTGGTGAACAACGCGGGCATCGCCGGACAGGCGCTGTTTCAGGAGATCACGGACGAGCTGTGGCACCGGTATTTCTCCGTGAACGTCGACGGCGCGTTCCATACGATTCAGGCGGTGCTGCCGCATATGCTGCACGAGCACGCGGGCTGCATCGTGAACGTCTCGTCCATCTGGGGGCAGCGCGGCGCGAGCTGCGAGGTGACGTACTCCTGCACGAAGGCGGCGTTGATCGGCCTGACGCGCTCACTCGCGGCGGAGCTCGCGCCGACGCAGATCCGCGTGAACTGCGTCGCGCCGGGCGTCATCCGGACGGACATGCTTGACGCGCTCCCGGCGGAGGTGCTGCCGCAGCTGGCGCAGGAGACGCCGCTCGGCCGACTCGGCACGCCCGAGGACATCGCCCACGCCGTAGCGTTCCTCGCTTCCGAGCAGGCGAACTTCATCACCGGGCAGGTGCTCACCTGCGACGGGGGATTTATTCTTTAAAATAAGACGGACAACTGCCCCTTCTGCTTCGGCGGGAGGGGCAGTTGCTGTTAAAAAAGTCTCACAGAGTTCGCGGCTCGCAAGCCGCGAATCAATTGAAATCCGTTTTTTGCGGCGCGTGTACGTCGCAAAAAATACTTTGCGAGGGTCGGAGCGAATTCCACTTCTCAAAAAAGGCAAGCCTTTTTGACAATCAGTAAGTCCAGTCCGCGGAAGAATTAGAGCCGGGGGTGGCGGAGACGGTGCTGCTGTCGGCGTATTTCCACTGCTTCATCCATTCGTCATAGCAGACGGCGTCGCCGGGGCAGACGCATTCGCGGCCATAGACGTCCGTTACGACGAGGGCGAGGGTGTAGATATGCCCCGCCTCAAGCGTGACGGCGCGCGGCGTACGGAAAAAGCTGCTGTCCCTCGCGTCGGTGTTTGCGTCGGTGTTCGGATCCAGCCACATCACCAGCTTCTGATCCCGGAACAGACCCATGCGCAGCTGCGCGGGCTCCGAGGGCGTGAGACTGTCCTCGTCGATCCAGCGGGTGATGCTGAACTGCTCGCCTTTGCGGAGCAGGCTGTTCATTGTGTCGATGGCGAACAGGAGCGGGGTATCATACAGATCATAGCGCGGGAAGCTCGCGCTGTAGAGCCCGGTGTACTGCCCGATGAGCTGATACTGGCGCGTGTCGCCCTGCACGAAGGCGGCGAGAATGCTGATCTCGTCGTCCGTCAGCGGGCAGGTGACGGACGCCGTATAGCACTGGTTCTCACCGAGCGTCCCCTCGGCGGAGACGATCTCCTCGCCGCAGTCGACGGTGAAAACGGCGGTCATGCCGTCGACGTAGGTCTTCGGCGCGGCGCTGAGCGAGAACGTCACCGTCCCGGCGGCATAGTCGACGGATGCGATGTCCGTGCTCTCGGAGAGTGTGATGTTCACCTGCTGCTCGAGCAGTGAGCGCACCTGATCGGAGATGGTGCCGATCTGGCTGCCGACACTGTAATTGACGTTATTGAGCGCCTGCTGCAGGTTCTGATAGTCCTGCCGGACGGAACGCAGCTGCCCGAACAGATACAGCAGCAGCGCGCACGCGAGCACGCAGCCGAGGACGGCTGGCCAGCGGCGGCGCTTCGGCTGCGCCGCCTGATAGCGCCGCGCCAGCTCCTCCACCATCCGCAGCTGCGCCTCGGTCAGCTCACCTTCATCGTCCGCGGGAGCGCCCGCATCGGCGCCCTCCGGGGCGTCTGTCTCCTCGCCGAGGAGCCAGCCCACCGAGACGGAGAACTGGCGGCTCAGCGTCACCAGCTTTTCGATCTCCGGCAGCGCCGCGTCCGACTCCCATTTATAGATCGCCTGCCGCGAGACGCCCAGCTGCGCGCCCAGTTGTTCCTGTGAAAGGCCCAGCGCCTTCCTCCTCTGCGCGATTCGTTGTCCGATGGTCATATGCCCGGCTCCTTTCTCTCTTGTTGGCCCCACGATACCACGGCGGGGCCGCAAACGCCACCAACCGGGGGATGGAAATCCGTCAACCGGCGGTTTACATCGCGCTTTCCGGGAGGGGGAGCGTGCGCAGCAGCGCGCGGCCGAAGCACGTTGGGCCGGAAACGCTGCCCGTGGGGAACGTGAGCACCTCGCCCGCGGTGCGGTTCAGAGGGAGAAGCCGCACCGCGCCGCCTTCGCCCCGGGTATACTGCCGCACGAGCATCGCGCCGCCGATGCAGAAGAGCCCCACGTCGCCGTTCGCGAGCGGGGCGTGATGGATGTAGATGACGGAGCCGCTTGGAATATACGGCGCCATGGAGTCCCCCTCCATGCGCACGGCCAGCTCCGCGGCGGGCGGCACGTCGCCGGTGACGGTGAGGAGTTCATAGTCGAGACCGGGAACCGGCGCGGCCGCACCCGCCGCCGCGGGCGAGCGGTAGAGCGGGATGGTGCGCGCGGGCTCGCCCTGCATACGGCACAGCGCGTCGAGGAGCGTGTGGATGGTCTGCCGCCCGGCGGGGCTGAGGGCGCGGTACTTTTCCACGAGGGTGCGCTCCTCCGGCGACGCGTCGCCGCCCGCGCTCTCGAAGCTGCCGCGGTAGAGATAGTTTGGCTCGACGTGCAGCGCGTCGATAATCCGGAGGAGAATCTCCTCCTTCGGCGCGCTGACGCCCGTCTCATAGTTGCCGACGGCGGACTGCGACACCCCCAGCTGCTTTGCCAGCTCCGATCTGGACAGGCCAAGCTCCTTCCGCCTGCACTTGAGCTGTTCGCCAAAACTCATGCCGCATCCTCCCTTCGACAAGCTCCGACTGATTCCACCTGATGCTACCACAATTCTTGTGATATGTCAAATCAAAATAACAAGTTTCTTGTTAAAATGGGCTTGACATACAAGTTTTCTTGTGATATTGTAACTTCAATCACAAGATTCTTGTTATACAAAGAACATATCCATAAGAATCCAGAGATATACCAAATAGAAAAAACAGCCGCCCGCGGGCGGCTGCGCAGCCCCGCTTGGCGGGGTCTTCGGAAGGGATATTGCGGCGGGTCAGACGCGCTTTTCCATGCAGACAAGCTGCACATCGGGGATGCCGTTGAACTTGCCCGGTACGATGTCCACCTCACGATAGCCGAGGCGGGCGTACAGGCGGCGCGCGGAGACGTTGCGCGCGTTCGTGTCGATCCGGAGCCAGGTGCAGCCGTGCTCGCGGGCGTATTGTTCGTAGAAGGCGACGAACTCCGTGCCGCAGCCGTGCCCCGCGACGAGCGGGTCGGACACGAGCGTGTGCAGCACGAGCACCTGCTCATCCGGCGTCTCCGGCTCCGTCCACGGGACGGCGGCGTACTGCGGGCACTGCTCATGGTTGATGCGTCCGGCCACGACGACGCGGCCCTCGCGCTCCATGACGAACAGCTCCCCCGCCTCCAGCGCGGCACGCGCCGTGTCGGCGGTCGGATAGACGCCGCGGATCCAGCCGGTGCTGGCCCCGCCGCGCTCCTCGCGGTCGAGAATGCGGTCGTAGATCACCGCGATGGCCGCGATGTCGCGCGGCTCGCCCTTGCGGATGGTATGCATAGAATCACCCTCCTATTATTTATATAGAAATCGACAAATAGAGAAAGAAAAAATACCAACTGCTTTTCAGGCAATTGGTATTTTTTGGTGGGGGATGGTGGATTTACCCTAACGGGCATAAACCTCGAATCCACGCCCCCACAGCAAAAAAATACCAACTGCCCGTGTGGGCAATCGGTATTTTTTGGTGGGGGATGGTGGATTCGAACCACCGAAGGCAGCGCCAGCAGATTTACAGTCTGTCCCCTTTGGCCACTCGGGAAATCCCCCATAATATATCATTGGAGCTGGTGGACGGATTCGAACCCCCGACCTGCTGATTACAAATCAGCTGCTCTACCAGCTGAGCTACACCAGCATTTTTGATCCAGCAGAACACATGATAGCAGATGTCTCCCGGTTTGTCAACCGTTATTTCGCGCTTTAAGTCGATTTTTTTGAAATTTTTATACGGAGAGGATGGATCAACATGACCCTGAAGGAGCTTTCGCCGCTGTATCTGGAGTCCGCCCGCCTGATTTCGGAGCGGATGTCGCTGCTGCGGCGGCAGAGACGGGAGACGGATGACCCGCAGGAGCGGTTCCGGCTGGAGCGGCGGCTTCTGGAGCTGCGCCCGATGCTGACGCAGATGAACCAGCTGGCCGAGCTGACCGCGCGCTATTATGAGAGGGGGTATGACCGTAATGGGCACTACACGCTATGACCCGCTGGACCGGGCGAGCCTGCAGCTGTGGATGGAGGGGCGGAACGACGACAACCACCTCCAGCTCGAGCGGCTGCTGCGCAACCTCCCGCTCGCCGTGGAGCAGGAGCTGACGCCGCGCCAGCGCCAAATTCTCCGCATGCGCTATTCGTCCGGCATGAGAAACGTCGAGATCGCGCGGGCGCTGGGGGTGAACAAATCGACCGTCACGCGCACGCTCAACCGCGCCGTAGAGCGTCTTTTCCGCACGCTTCGCTACAGTCTATGAACTTTTTCCGTAAATTTTACAAAAACCCTTGACTTTTCCGCCAGAGAACATATAATGCGAGTGCTATTAAACGCAGAATGGATGATTTTGGTGGTATAATCGAAAGGAGAAGGGCGTTTTATGTACGATAGAGTGCTGCATAACCGCTGGAGCAAGCTGGCCACGGCCGTGGCCGGGGCGGTGCTGATGGCGGTGGCGATCAACCTGTTCATCGTGCCGCAGGGGCTCTATACCGGCGGCCTGCTCGGATTGTGTCAGGTGATCCGAACGCTGCTGGTGACGAAGCTCGGCGTCACGGCGAATTTCGACATTGCGGGCCTGATCTATCTTGCGAGCAACGTGCCGCTGCTGCTTCTGGCATATAAGACGCTCGGGCGGACGTTCGTCCTGCGGCTGACGATCTGCACGGTGGTGAACTCGCTGTCGATGTCGATCATCCCGGTTCCGGCGCAGCCAATCATTCCGGATCTGCTGACGAGCTGCATGGTCGGCGGTATCCTCGTGGGCTTTTCAAGCGGCCTGATGCTCACCTGCGGCGGCTCGAGCGGCGGCATGGACATTCTCGGGCTGTACCTCTCGAAAAAGGGCACGGGCTTCACGGTGGGAAAGTTCTCCCTCCTCTTCAACGCCATGCTCTATACGCTCTGCCTGCTCCTTTTCAACGCGCAGACCGCGATTTACTCCGCGATCTACACGGTGTTCAGCTCCCTGTTCGTCGACCGCGTGCATCAGCAGAATATCACCGTGCAGGTCACGATCATGACCAAGGTGATGGACATCAAGCCGTTTCAGGCGATTCTGCACCGGCTCGACCGCGGCCTGACCCGCTGGACGGGACAGGGCGCCTACACGGGCGAGCCGGTGCAGGTGCTGTGCATCTGCGTGTCGAAGTACGAGCTGGAGACGCTGCAGCAGGAGGTCAATAAGATCGACCCCGCCGCGTTCTTCATCGTGCAGGAGGGCGTCCGCACGGGCGGGAATTTCAAGGCGCATCTATCGTAACTTTGTCAAAAAAGGCCGACGGCCTTTTTTGGCAAAGGGGATTCGCTCCGAACCGCGCATTTTTGCGTGCTGCGCGCAAAGTGTATTTTGCGACGTACACGCCGCCGCAAAATACGGATTTGACTTTATTCGCGCCGGGCGCGGCGCGCACTCTGCGAGACATGGGAAAGCCCCTCCGGCCGTGGGCCGGAGGGGCTTTCCTTTTATGAGAGGTCGAAGTCAGCGTCCTTCAGGCCGACGCCTTCGACGAGGCCGCTGTCGATCAGGCGCAGGAGCGCGGCGGGCGAGGCGGTGACGTAGGCACCGTCGAAGGTCATGCCCACGTCCTGCAGCCCCTTGAGCAGGTAGCTGTAGGATTTGGTTTGGTACGCCGCCGCGTCGGGGTCGATCCAGTCGACGATTTTCTGGTGATCCGCCATATACTGCAGCCGGCTCTCGAGAGACTGACGCAGATTCTCCGCCGTGAGCGGCTGCTGATAGAGGTCGAGCATGGGATATGCGTCATTGTAGTCCGTCAGGTTTGCGCCGCCCGGCGAGACGGTCAGAAAGAGGTCGCCGCCGGAGAGGTAGGTGTTGACGCGGATGTTTTCAAACGTCAAGTCCTCATCTTGCCAGTCGGCGAGCAGCTGTGCCAGTGTCTCGAACGTCAGATCCTCCGCAAAGTGGATGCTGGCATAGACCTTCACGCCGCTTGGCAGCGCGGCGAGCGTCTCCCGCCGCAGCGCCAGCGTCTCCCGCTGCCGCGCCTGCAGCTCCTCCTCGGAGAGGTGCGCCGTATATTCGCTGAAATCCCCGATGAGTCGATAGCCCGCCGCCTGCAGGCGCGCGACATCGCCCTCCAGCCCGTGCAGAATGCCGAGCGTCACCCTGCCGCTGACGGAAAAGCTCCCGTCCTTATCCCAGAACAGAAACGTCAGCTTTTCCGTCCCGAATCCGCTGCTTTCGGCGTACACACCGGAAAAGTTCGCGCGCGGGATGCGCAGTGCGGTGAACACCTGCATCGTCGCGGGCAGGTTGGCCGGATCCCCGGCCTTGAGCGTGTCACTCCAGTCGACCTTCACCGCGCGGCGGTTGATGGCCGGGAAGAGCACCAGCTGCGCCAGCACGCCCAGCGCCAGCACTGCGGCGAGCACCCCGACCGCGACGCGCGCCGTGCGGCGGCGCACCTGACGGCGCGCGCGGCGCAGCTCCTCCTGCAGCCGCTGCGCATCCGGCGGCGGGAGCGGCGGGCGCTCCTCCTCGATATAGGCCTCCAGCAGGCGGAACTTCTCCAGCTCCGCCTCGACCTGCGAGATCTCCTCGCCGTCGGCCGTTCCGCTCCGATAGCGGCTCCACAGGGTTTCAAAGTCCATAGCCGTCCTCCTCCATCTCCCGGCGCAGATGCCGGCGCGCCCGGTACAGGCGCGTTTTTGCCGCGCCGGGGGTCATGCCCGTCAGCTGCGCAATCTCACTGAGCGGCCGCCGCGCGAAGTAAAACAGGTTCAAAAGCTCCTGTTCGTCCTCCGAAAGGCGCGCAATGGCGCGGTAGAGCGCGATCAGCTCCTCGCGCTGCAGCAGCCGCTCCTCCGGCGTCGGCGCACTGTCGGCCCGCTCCGGGGGATCCCCGTCCGCATGGCGGCGGCGTTTGCGCCGGTGGTCGCAGAGAAGGTTCCGGCACACGCGCATCAGCCAGTACGGAAACGAGGGGACATCCTCCGGCAGGGAGAGATACGCGCGGACGAACGCCTCCTGCACCAGATCCTCGGCCAGATGCCGGTCGCGGCACAGAGCGAGCAGATAGAACAGCGCGGGCTGATAATACCGCTCGTAGAGCTGCGCCAGCACGTCTCTGTCCACGCCATCCCCTCCTCTCTGTCTCTATAACGAACGAACCGGTAAAAGGTTACAGAAAAAGCCGCCATGCGGGAAAAATTTCCTGTATGGCGGCTTTCTGGATGCTCAGAGCGCGGCGGCACCGATGATCCCGGCGTCGTTTCCGAGCTGCGCGGCGGCGACGACGGGGATGGCCCCCTCGCGCTGGCCGAAGCAGTGCGTGGCGATGTATTCACGGATGGGCGCGAGCAGGCGCTCACCCTGGCGGCTGACGCCACCGCCGAGGAGGATCATCTCCGGGGCGAGGGCGTTGACGATGTCGGTCATGCCCGCGGCGATGTATTCGCAGTAGCGGTCGATGACGCGCTGCGCGGCGGCGTCGCCCCGGTCGGCGGCGTCGAAGACGGTGCGCCCGTTGATCTGCTCGGCGGGAACCTGCGCAAGGAGCGACTGCGGATTCTGCACGGCGGCCTCGCGCGTCTGGCGGATGAGCGCCGTGGCGGAGGCGTAGGCCTCCCAGCAGCCGCGGCGGCCGCAGGTACAGGGTTCGCCGTCCAGCACGAGCACCGTGTGCCCAAGCTCCGCGCCCGCGCCGCGCATCCCGGCGTAGATCTTTCCACCGATGATGATGCCGCCGCCCACGCCCGTGCCGAGCGTGATGAGCACGACGTCGCGCCGCCCGGCGGCGGCCCCGGCGACGACCTCGGCCAGCGCGGCGCAGTTGGCGTCGTTTCCGAGGTGCGCGGGCAGACCGAAGTGCTCCGTGAGCATCCGGCAGACGGGGACGTCTTTCCATCCGAGGTTATACGCCCGCGCCACAACGCCCGTCTCCGGGTCGCAGGTACCGGGCGAGCCGATGCCGATGGACGCGCAGTCAGCCGCCGTCAGCCCGGCGCGGCGGAGCGCCTCCTCCACGGCGGCGCACATATCCGCGATGACAGCCTGCGCCGGGCGCTCTGCCCCGGTGGGGACGCTGCAGCGGGCGATGATCTCGTGCCGCTCATTCACGGCCCCGACGGCGATATTCGTCCCGCCGAGGTCAATTCCGATCCGAATCATGGTTGATCTCTATCCTTTCAAATAGTCAACAAAGGACTGCATTCCCGTCCCTGCTCATCCCCAAAAGTCTCACAGAGTTCGCGGCGCCGCAGCGCCGCGATTAAAGTCAGATCGTTTTTTTTGCGGCGTGTACGTCGCAAAAAACTCTTTGCGCGGAGAGAGTGTATTTTTGTGTGCTGCGCACACAAAAATGCGCGGTTCGGAGCGATACCCCTTGTCCCAAAAGGCCACCGGTCTTTTGGGACGAATTCAGTGAGGGAGCAAAGCTCCCTCACTGAGATACTTACACGTGGGTGACAAACGAGCTGTTGACGCCGACGGTTCGGTCGATCTCCGAGGACTTGATGCTCGCGAAGATGACGCGCATCGTCGTGAGCGCTTCGCGGCCGGAGACCTCGGGATCACGGTTTTCGAGCAGGGCGTTTACAAACTCGTCGATGACGCCGGACTTCGCCTGCGGCTCGAAGCTGTAGGACGTGCTCTTGCTGCTCAGGTCACGCACCTCGAGGGGCATGCCGGGGGTGTTGTAGATCAGCATGATGCCCTTCGTGCCGTAAAGGCAGGTGGAGTTGCAGCCGGGGCCGTAGATCGTCCAGCTGGCGGCGAGCGTGCCGACCGCGCCGCCGCTCATGCGCAGAATGCACAGGGCGTTGTCGTCGACGCCGATGGGGCGGCCCTCGGTGTCGTGCTTGTTCAGGGTGAGCACCTTGGCCGTCGTCGAGATGACCTTCTGCCCGGTCAGATACTGCAGCAGGTCGACCTTGTGGATGCCGAGGTCGGACAGCGCGCCCATCGCGGCCTTCTTCTTGTCGAAGAACCAGTTGCCGTCCATAGACCAGCCCTCTGGTCCGGCGTTGCCCATCACAGTGCGGAAGGTGATCACGTCACCGATCACGCCCTCGTCGAGCAGCTTCTTCGCGCGGCGGTAGACGGGGTCAAAGCGCATGTTGTGGCCGATCATAAGGTGCTTGCCGTTGAACTCGGCGGCGGCGACCATGGACTCGCACTCGGCCAGCGTGATGGCCATGGGCTTTTCGCACAGGACGTGCTTGCCCGCATAGAGGGCGTAGGTGGTGATCTCCGCGTGGCTGCGGTTGTCCACACAGATGGACACCGCGTCGATCGCGGGGTTGTTGAGCAGGTCGAAATAGGTGTCGTACACCTTGCCGCCGTACTGCGCGGCGACCTTCTCAGCGCGCTCACGGTTGAGGTCATAGTAGCCGACCAGCTCGACATTGGGGTTTGCTGCGTATTCGGGCAGATGGCGCACCTGCGCAATCTTGCCGCAGCCGATGATAGCAACTTTAATCATAGCGGAACTCCTCCTGTCCTATCCTGCAAATTGTCTGCAAAAAACGCGTTTTGGGGGCTGCCGGGGTCTTTTCTTTTCTCTTCGATCCCCATTATACCAAAAGCCGCGCCCGGATGGAATCCCTTTTTGAAGAAAAGGTGAAATTTTTCACATTTTCTTTTTCCGCTTGCACGGCGTGGCGATTTTTTGTCTGGATTCCTTGTGCCCAAGCGAAAGTTGTGTTATAATTGCTAAATTAAAGTAGAGTAGTGTCGCCTTTTTGACGAAAGCGCGGCGCAGGAGGTTTCCATTGGACAGAAAAAAAGTGCTGCTGGACGAGGCGCAGACGCTTCGCCAGCGTGAATTTGAACGCAAAATCGCTGAGATTCACCGCAGCCGCGGCAAGACGCCGCTGGCGATGGTGGACACCTTCGGCTGCCAGCAGAACGTGGCCGACAGCCAGCACATCATGGGCATGCTGGAGGCGATGGGCTGCGGCTTTACGGACAGGCCCGAGCAGGCCGACATCGTCGTGCTCAACACCTGCGCCATCCGCGACCACGCGGAAAAGCGCGTGTACGGCAATCTCGGCGCCCTGACCCACACGAAAAAGGCCAACCCCGAGCAGATCATCTGCCTGTGCGGCTGCATGGCGCAGCGCCCGGAGGTGGCCGAGAAGGTGCGTAAATCCTATCGCCACGTCGACCTCGTCTTCGGGCCGCAGGCGATGTGGAAGTTCCCGGAACTTCTGTGGCAGGTCTATACCCGCCGCGGCCGCGTCTTCTCCGTGGAGGATGAGCCCGGCACCATCGCCGAGGGCACGCCCGTCGTGCGCGAGGGGAGCATCCGCGCGTGGGTCTCGATCATGTACGGGTGCAACAACTTCTGCTCATACTGCATCGTCCCCTATGTCCGCGGCCGCGAGCGCAGCCGCGAGCCGGAGAAGATCCTCGAGGAGGTGCGCCAGCTCGTGCAGGAGGGCTATAAGGAGATCACCCTCCTCGGTCAGAACGTCAACTCCTACGGCAAGGATCTCGAGACGCCGTGGGACTTCGCGGATCTGCTCGCCGCCATCGACGAGATTCCCGGCGACTATCTCATCCGCTTTATGTCCTCCCAGCCGAAGGACGCGAGCTATAAGCTCTTTGACACGATGACCCGCTGCGGCCACGTCGCCAGACAGCTGCACCTGCCGGTGCAGTCCGGCTGCGACCGGGTGCTGCGCGCGATGAACCGCCCGTATGACAAGGCGAAGTACCTTGACCTTATCACCTACGCCCGAAAGGTCATGCCCGACCTCGTGCTGACGAGCGACGTGATCATCGGCTTCCCCGGCGAGACGGAGGCAGAGGCGATGGAGACGGTCGCGCTTGTGCGCGAGGTGGAGTTCGACGCGCTCTTCACCTTTATCTTCTCTCCCCGGCCGGGGACGCCCGCGGCCAAGATGGACGATCCCGTCCCCCGCAGCGAAAAGCAGGTCTGGTTCGACCGGCTCTGCGACACGCAGAACGAAATTTCCGCGCGGCTGCACGCGGCCTATGTGGGCCGGACGGTGCGCGTGCTCGTCGACGGGACGACGGACGACAGCCGTTGGCCTCTCTCCGCGCGTACGAACGGCGGACGGCTTGTCCACCTCGCGGGGGATCCGTCCGTGATCGGGACGTATCAGAACGTCACCGTCACCGACAGCAACACGTGGGCGCTCTTCGGTGAGCTTTCCACATGAGTTTTGCACTTTTCCACAGAGTTATCCACCGGATTCGAACATAACCGACCATATCGGACAGAAAGAGAGCGAATTATATGGCTGAACTGACCCCCATGATGCGCCAGTATCTGGAAATCAAGGAACAAAATAAGGATTCGATCCTCTTTTTCCGCCTGGGGGATTTCTACGAGATGTTCGGCGACGACGCAAAGACCGCTTCGCGCGAGCTGGATTTGATGCTGACCACCCGCGACAAGGACAAGACGAAGTCCTTCGAGGAGAAGGTGCCCATGTGCGGCATCCCATACCACGCCTCCGACGCCTACATCGCCCGCCTGATCTCCAAGGGCTACAAGGTCGCCATCTGCGAGCAGACGGAGGACCCCGCGCAGGCGAAGGGGCTTGTCAAGCGCGACATCATCCGCGTCATCACCCCCGGCACCGTCATCGACGAGACGTCGCTCGAGGCCGGGCGCAGCAACTTCTGCGCGGGCATCTGGCTCGATGAGCGGTACGCGGCGCTCTGCGCCTGCGACATCTCGACCGGACAGATGAGCGCGACCGCGTTTGAAGGCCCGCAGCGGCTCGAGCACCTGCTCAACGAGCTCGGGCGCTTTTCACCGGCGGAGGCCGTGATGAACGACGGGGCGTTTTTCGACGAGACACTCACGGGCGTGCTCGAGAGCAAATTTCACTGCCACCGCGAAAAGCGGAAGGTGCCGATGGAGGCGGCCGAGCGCCTGACGCGCGAGCAGTTCGGCGAGGACGCCTGCGCGCGGCTGCCGCGCGAGAACCCGGCGGCCGTGCTGGCGCTGGGGACGCTGCTCAATTACCTGCACGAGACGCAGAAGACCGACCTCTCCCACATCGACAGCCTTGATTTTTACCGACAGGGGCAGTTCATGGAGCTGGATCTCACCGCCCGCCGCAACCTTGAACTGACGGAGACGCTCCGCGGCAAGGGCAAGCGCGGGAGCCTGCTGTGGGTGCTCGACAAGACGAAGACCGCCATGGGCGCGCGCTGCCTGCGCGGCTTTCTGGAGCGGCCGCTGCTCGACGTGAACGCCATCCGCCGCCGTCAGGGCGCGGTGCAGGCGCTCGTGGACGAGACGATGACGCGCGAGGAGCTGCTCGTCGCGCTCACGGGCATCGGCGATATGGAGCGGCTCATGGGCCGCATTGTCTACGGTACGGCCGGCGGACGCGACCTCGCCGCGCTGAAAAACGCCGCGCTGAAGCTCCCGGCGGTGCGCGCGCAGCTCGAGGGCTTTGAAAAGGGCCGCCTGCGCCAGCTGCACGACCAGCTCGATACGCTCAGCGACATCGCCGCCCTCATCGGCCAGACGCTCGTCGATGAGCCGCCGTTTTCCGTCCGCGAGGGCGAGATGATCCGCGAGGGCTATGACCCGGAGGTCGACCGCCTGCGCGACATTCTCCACGGCGGCAAGGGCATCATCGCCTCCATGGAGGCGCGCGAGAAGGAGCGCACCGGCATCCGCACGCTGAAAATCGGCTACAACAAGGTGTTCGGGTACTACATCGAGGTCTCGAACTCCTTTAAAGACCAGGTGCCGGAGGACTATGTCCGCAAGCAGACGCTCGTGAACTGCGAGCGCTTCATCACGCAGGAGCTCAAGGATCTGGAGCACGACATTCTCTCCGCGTCCGACCGGGACAAGGAACTGGAATATGAAATCTTTAACCGCATGCGCCTGCAGGTGGCCGAGGCCGTCACGCGCGTGCAGGCGGCGGCGGGCGCCGTCGCCGAGATCGACGCGCTCTGCTCGCTGGCGGAGACGGCGGTGAAGAACGGGTACTGCTGCCCCGAGGTGGACGACTCCGGCGTCATCGAGATCATCGACGGCCGCCACCCCGTGGTCGAGAAGATGCGCCCCGACGCGCTCTTCGTCCCGAACGACACCTACATGGGCCAGAGCGAGAACCGTGCCGCCATCATCACCGGCCCGAACATGGCCGGTAAGTCGACCTATATGCGTCAGGTGGCGCTCATCGTGCTCATGGCGCAGATCGGCTCGTTCGTCCCGGCGAAGTCGGCACACCTCGGCGTGGTCGACCGGATTTTCACCCGCATCGGCGCGTCCGACGACCTCTCCGCGGGACAGTCGACGTTCATGGTCGAGATGACCGAGGTGTCGGAGATTCTCCACGCCGCGACAAAAAACAGCCTGCTGATCCTCGATGAGATCGGCCGCGGTACGAGTACCTTCGACGGCATGAGCATCGCGCGGGCGGTGCTGGAATACTGCGCCAACCCGAAAAAGCTCGGCGCCAAGACGCTCTTCGCCACGCACTACCACGAGCTGACCGCGATGGAGGGGACGCTTCCGGGTGTGAAGAACTTCAACATCGCCGTGCGCACGCGCGGCGAGGAGATCATTTTCCTGCGCAAGATCATCCCCGGCGGCGCCGACCGCAGCTACGGCATCGAGGTTGCGCGGCTCGCGGGCCTGCCGGAAACGGTCGTCAGCCGCGCCAAGACCATCCTGCGCGAGCTCGAGAGCGAGAGCGGACGCCCCGCGCCCGCCGCGCCCGCGGAGGCGCAGGTGTCGTTTGCCGCCGTGGCCGAGAGCGAGGTCATCGACAAGCTCCGCCGCGCGCAGGTCGACACACTCAGCCCTATCGAGGCGCTGAACCTGCTCTATGAGCTGAAGCAGAAGCTCGAATAACCGGTTTTTTCTCATCTCCCGGAAGGAGGAGTGTTACCATGCCTGATATTCAATGCCTTGCGCCCCATGTGGCGGATCTGATCGCCGCGGGCGAGGTGGTCGAGCGCCCGGCGAGCGTCGCCAAGGAGCTGCTCGAAAACGCCATCGACGCCGGTGCTTCGGCCATCGTGCTCGAGGTGCAGCACGGCGGCCTGACCTACCTGCGCATCACCGACAACGGCTGCGGCATTGCGCCGCAGCAGCTGCCGACGGCCTTCCTGCGCCACGCAACGAGCAAGCTCCGCACGGCGGATGACCTCGAGGCGATCGGGACGCTGGGCTTCCGTGGCGAGGCACTCGCCGCCATCTCCGCCGTGGCGCGGGTCGATATCTTCTCGCGCCCGCGCGGCGCGGACGTCGGCGCGTCGCTCCATCTCGAGGGCGGCAAGCCCGGCACCGTGCAGGAGACGGGCTGCCCCGAGGGGACGACCATCTGCGTGCGCGACCTGTTCTATAACACCCCCGCCCGCATGAAGTTCATGAAGAAGGACAGCGCCGAGGGAACGGCCGTCGCGGGCGTCGTGACGCACCTCGCGCTCAGCCATCCGGACGTCTCATTCAAGTTCATCCGCGACGGCGCGGAGCTGCTGCACACTCCCGGCGACGGGAAGCTCCAGTCCGCGGTCTACGCCGCGATGGGGCGGGACTTCGCCCTCGGGCTCACACCGGTCGAGGGGCGCGGCGGCGATGTCGCCGTCTCCGGCTTCGTGACAAAGCCCCTCTGCGGCAGCGGCACGCGCGGGCGCCAGCTGTTCTTCGTGAACGGCCGCTTCGTCAAGAGCCAGCTGCTCTCCGCCGCGCTTGAGGAGGCGTACCGCAACCGCCTGCTCAAGGGGAAGTTCCCCGGCTGCGTGCTGCATATCGAGCTGCCGCGCGACCGGGTGGACGTGAACGTCCACCCCGCAAAGACCGTGGTAAAATTCGTCAGCGACAAGACCGTGTTTGACGCAGTGTATTATACGATCCTCGACACGCTCACCGCCGGTGAGCGCGCCGCACAGAAGCCGAAGCAGGAGGGCTTCTATCAGAACCTGACCGTCCGGCAGTTCAAGGATAAGACCGCGCCGCAGGCGGAGCCTGCCCGCGCGCCGCTCGGCTCGTTTACCGCCCGCCCGGTGGGAAATCCCGACGAAAAGCTCGTCGTGCGCGACGTGGCCCTGGTTCGCCCCGAACCGCAGCCGGTGACGCAGCCCGCGCCCGATCCCGTGCAGCCGCCGCGCCCGGTGTCCGCTCCGGCCCGCCCGGAGCCGATGCCCGAACCGCGGACGGTACCTGCCCCCGCGCCGCAGGCGGAGCCTGTCTGCCCCACACCGGAGCCGGTGCAGGAGAGGAAGGAGCCGCCGCAGACGACGATGCCCCTCCCCGAGGAGCCGGCGCAGCAGGTGCTGCAGACGCAGGAGGCTCCGTGGCGCATCGCCGGGGAGGTGCTCAACACCTATATTATCTGTGAGGATGAGCAGGAGAACGTTTGGCTCATCGACAAGCACGCCGCGCACGAGCGCGTGCGCTTCAACCGCCTGAAGGAGAACACCGAGCCGGTCATGCGCCAGACGCTGCTGACTCCGGCGGCGGTGTCGCTGACGGCGGAGGAGTATACGGCGGTGCTCGAGCACCTCGACATTCTCGCGCAGTACGGCTTTGCCTGCGAGGACTTCGGTGACGGGACGGTGCTCGTGCGCGAGGTGCCGTCCGATCTCGACGTCGGCGATATCCCTGCGACGGTGCAGGAGCTGGCGGCGGATCTGATGCTCTGCCGCGCCGACCCGGAGGGTGCGCGCGACCACCTGCTGCAGACGATGGCCTGCAAATCGGCCATCAAGGCGGGGATGCATACCGACCGCGCGGAGCTCGCCGCGCTCGTGGAGAAGGTACAGAGCGGGGAGATCCGCTATTGTCCCCACGGCCGCCCGGTCTCCGTGAAATTGAGAAAGTACGAACTGGAAAAGATGTTCAAGAGGGCATAAATTCTGCCCTTTTGGCACAGAGCCGCTCGGTTTCTTCGACAAGCGAAGAAAAACACAAGACAGAAGTACTAAAATGATCTTTCAGACAGAGGTGATACAATGCCGCCGAAGGTGATCTGCGTGGTGGGACCCACGGCATCCGGAAAAACGAAAATGGGCGTGGCGCTCGCGAAGACCTTTGACGGCGAGGTCGTGTCGGTGGACTCGATGCAGATCTACCGCGGCATGGCCATCGGCACCGCCGCCCCCACGCCCGAGGAGACGGAGGGCATCCCGCACCACATGGTCGGCGTGGCCGACCCGCGTGAGAGCTGGTCGGTTGCCCGCTTCACGGAGGAGGCCGACGCCTGCGTGCAGGACATTCTCCACCGCGGGAAGCGCCCCGTTCTTGTCGGCGGCACGGGATTGTATCTCGACAGTCTCGTCCGCGGCGGCGACTTTGCACCCGGCCGCTCCGGCGGCGCGGTGCGCGAGCGCCTGCAGCGGGAGCTGGCCGAGCGCGGCGCACCGGCCATGCTCGAGTGCCTGCGGGAGGTCGATCCCGAGAGCGCCGCGCGGCTCCACCTGCGCGATGAAAAGCGGATTCTCCGTGCGCTCGAGGTGTATGAGGAGACGGGCGAGACGATCACCGCACACAACCGCCGCACGCAGGAGCGCCCGCCGCGCTATGACGCGCTCTACATCGGGCTGGACTTCGCCGACCGCGCGGATCTGCGTGCGCGGATCGACCGGCGCGTCGACGAGATGGTGCGGCAGGGGCTGCTGCAGGAGGTGGAGACGCTGCTCTCAAGCGGCGTTCCGCGCGATGCAACCGCCCTGCAGGCCATCGGCTACAGGCAGTTTCTCGCCGTCCGCGACGGCGCCGCCACGGCGGCGGACGCCATCGGGGAGGTCAAGCTCCGCTCCCGCCAGTACGCCAAGCGCCAGCTGACGTGGCTGCGCCGGAACGGGGCCATCCACTGGATCCTCTGGGGAAAAGAACCGGATTTCCCGGCGGCTCTCCAGAATGCGACAGAATATCTCACCGCCCATGGCTTAGGATAGAGCCGGGCGGACATGCATTGCGCGTCGTCCGCACCAAAAGACAGAAAGGATGCAGACGACTATGCAAAAGAAAAACAATCTTCAGGAGATCTTTCTCACCCGCGCCCGGAAGGAGAACGTCCCGGTGACGATGTTCCTTATCAACGGCTTTCAGCTGCGCGGGACCGTCACGGGGTTCGACTGCTTCACGGTCGTGCTCGACTGTGACGGGCGGCAGAACGTGATCTACAAACACGCCATATCCACCATTGCGCCCCAGCACCCCATCTCGCTGATGGAGGACGGGGCCACCTGAGAGGGGCATCTATGAAATCTTCTTCCGCAGTGTTCCGTGCGCTTTCCATCGCGCTGCTCGCGGCGGTGGTGCTGTACTTCGGTGTACAGGGCTGCCGCTATCTCACCGATCCATATTCCACGACGCTGGCCTACCGCAGCTCCTCCGAGGAGAGCATCAGCCTGACCGGCTGGCTCGTGCGCGACGAGGTGCCGCTGCAGGGGCCGTCCGGCACGCTGCAGCAAATGCTGCGCGAAGGGGAGAAGGCCGCGGCGGGCGAGACGGTCGTCACCGTCTATTCCAACGCCGGCGCGCTCGACACCGTCAGCCGAATTCGGGAGCAGGAGCTGCAGCTCGAGCAGCTGCAGTTCGCGCTGGAGTCCTATCTCGACAGCGACGCCGCGCTCAAGCTCGACAGCTCCATCACCGACAGCATCCTCACCCTGCGCGGTGAGCTCGCGGACGGGGATTATTCCACCGCCTCGGAGAACGTCTCTGCGCTCAAGGCCGCCATCCTCAAGCGCAGCCACAGCTACTCCTCCAGCGAGGAGATTCAGTCCGGCATCGATCAGGTCAAATCCGAGCTCTCGCGCCTGCGCGCCTCGCTCTCTGGAGCCGTCAGCGTCAGGGCCGAGAAGCCGGGGATCTACAGCGCCGCCTGCGACGGCTACGAGGATGTCCTCACGCCGGACACGCTGGCGGATCTGACGGTCAGCCGGCTCGAAAACCTCACCGCAGGGTCGAAGGGCAGCTCGCTCGGCAAGCTCATCTACGGTGATACGTGGTACTATGCCGCCGCCGTCACGAATGAGCAGGCTGCGCAGCTCAGGACGGGGCAGAGCGTCACGCTTCGCTTTGCCAAGGGACTGGATGCCGACGTGCCCGCGACGGTTTACTCCATCGGGGAGGACGAGGGCGGGCGGCAGCTGCTGGTTCTGTGTTGCGACCGCTATCTGCCGCAGACGACCCAGCTGCGCCATCAGCAGGTAGAGCTGGTGCTCAGCAGCTACAGCGGCATCCGCGTCCCGGCCAACGCCCTGCGCGTAAACGACGAGGGGCAGGCGGGCGTGTACTGCGTCGTCGGCAGTCTCGCGCGTTTCAAGCCCGTCGACATCGTCTATCAGGGCGACGGGTACACGCTCGTGCGCGCGTCGAAGAGCGCGGAGGGTTCCGCCATCCTGCGCGCGGGCGACGAGGTCGTCGTCACCGCGAGCGACATCGAGCCGGGCAAGGTCATCGAGTAGCGCCCCGGCATTTGAATGAACACACTGTGAAAGGAAGTTTTCAAACCATGTCTATCACTGAAAATATTGCAGCCATCCGCCGCGAGATCGACGCCGCCGCCCGCGAGAGCGGGCGCACCGGCGCGGACATCACCCTCGTCGGCGCGAGCAAGATGAACGACGCCGCCGCCTGCCAGGAGGCCATCGCCGCCGGAATCGACGTCCTCGGCGAGAACCGCGTGCAGGAGATGACCGCCAAGCTCGCCGAGCACGCCTATGACGGCCGCCCGCTGCACTTCATCGGCCACCTCCAGCGCAACAAGGTGCGCCAGGTCGTCGGCAAGGTCGCGCTCATCCAGTCCGTCGGCTCGATGGAGCTGCTGCGCGAGATCGAGAAGGAGGCCGCCAAGCAGGGCCTGCGGCAGGACATCCTGCTCGAGGTGAACATCGGCGGCGAGGAGGCCAAGAGCGGCTTTGCACCGGAGGACGTGCGCGCGGCGGCGCAGAGCGCGCTGGAGCTCGCGCATGTGCGCGTGCTCGGGCTGATGGCCATTCCGCCGGTCGAGACGGTTCCACACGGAAATATGCGCTATTTTGCGGAAATGCGTGCTTTATATGTTGACATAAACGAGAAAATGTACCATAATGAATTTAAATACCTCTCGATGGGTATGAGCGAGGACCTTGCAGACGCCATCCGGGCCGGTGCGAATATGGTTCGGGTCGGTTCCGCCATTTTCGGCGCCAGAGATTATACAAAATAAGCAGTGGGAGGGCCATCAAGATGAGCTTCATGGACGAACTGAAAAAGATTATTCACCCCTACGACGATGAGGATTACGATTACGAAGAGGAGGAGCTGAACCCGGCCTCCAAGCCCGCGAAGGAGTCGTTCCGCGAGGAGCGCCGCGAGGAGCGCAAGGCCGAGGAGCGCCGCAACAAGGTGGTCAACATCCACGCCACCACCCAGCTCAAGGTTGTGCTCGTCAAGCCCGAGCGCTTTGAGAACGCCTCGGAGATTGCTGACCATCTGCGCGAAAAGCGCACGGTCGTGCTGAACCTCGAGTCGACGAACAAGGACATTGCCCGCCGTCTGGTGGACTTCCTGTCGGGTGTTGCGTATGCCGGGGAGGGCAAGATCAAGAAGGTCTCGGCCAACACCTACATCATCACCCCCTATTCCGTGGATATCATGGGGGACCTGATCGACGAATTAGAAAACAACGGCCTGTATCTGTAAAAACGTAAGACGATAGAAAACGGAGGGATATACGATGTTTACGCCACAGGAAGTTTCCGAAAAGACATTTCCCAAGACCTCGGCCCTGACCGCCGGCTATAACATGGCGGCGGTGGACGAGTTTCTGGATCCCCTGACGGAGGATTATACCGCCCTGTATAAGGAGAACGCCGCCCTGAAGGCGAAGCTGAAGGTGCTCGCCGAGAAGATCGAGGAGTACCGCTCGACCGAGGACGCCATGCGCACCACGCTCGTCACGGCGCAGAAGCTCGCGACGAAGCTCGTGCAGGAGGCGCAGACCAAAAAGGACGAGATTCTCAACGAAGCGCGCGCCGAGGCCGCGCGCCAGACCGCGACGCTCGAGCAGCAGACCGCCGCCGCCGAGCAGAAGCTCCGCCTTGCGCAGCAGAAGCTCACTGAGTTCATCGGCGCGAGCCGCCAGCTGTGCCAGACGCAGCTCGACTTCCTCACGAAGCTCCCGGAGATGGACGCCGCCACGGCGCAGAGCGCCCCCACGCCCTCCGTCGCCGACGACACGATCCGCATCATCGAGCAGGACATCCTCAAGGACTTTTCCGTCCCCACCGAGCCGAAGGCCGCTGAGCCCGCCGCCCCCGTACAGGAGACGGCCGCCCCCGCGCCCGCACAGGAGGAGCCGAAGGCCGAGGAGCCTGCCGCTCCCGCCGAGCCCGCCCCCGAGAAGGACGAGCCGAGCGCCGACAGCTTGTTTTCCACCGATTTCAAGCTGAATCTGGACGAGCTGAAGTTCGGCCGCAACTACAGCGGCGAGAACTGAGCACCGTCCGCCCCGCGGCATACAGACGCACATGCAGGCGGCAGAGCGGCACTTTGCCGTCCTGCCGCCCGTTTTTATACAGGAAGGAGACTTCGCCCCATGAACACCCCAGTGATCGCACTGCTCTATGACTTTGACAAGACGCTCTGCACCACGGACATGGAGGATTACACCTTCATCCCCGCCCTCGGCTATACGCCCGGCGAGTTCTGGGGCAGAGCCAACGACTTCGGCCGCGAAAACCGGATGGACGGACTGCTCGCCTATATGTACACGATGATGCAGGAGTGCCGCCGGCAGGGAATCCGGCTCGACCGGGAGTTTCTGGTGCGCTGCGGCGAGGGGATCGAGCTGTTCCCCGGCGTGCGCGAGTGGTTCGGCCGCATCAACGCCTTCGGCGCGCAGCTCGGCGTGACGGTCGAGCACTATGTCATCTCCTCCGGCCTGCGCGAGATCATCGAGGGCAGCGGCATCAGCCATGAGTTCCGCGAGATCTACGCCTGCGAGTTTTTCTACGACGAAAACGGCCTCGCCTCGTGGCCGAAGCTCGACGTCAACTTCACGAACAAGACCCAGTTCGTCTACCGCATCAACAAGGGGATCCTCGACGTCGCGCGCGACAAGGAGCTCAACGCCTCCATGCCCGACGACAGCAAGCGCGTCCCCTTCCGCAACATGATCTACATCGGCGACGGCCTGTCGGACGTCCCGTGCATGAAGATGATGCGCGCCTACGGCGGACAGGCCATCGCCGTCTATCAGGAGGATAACCGCGCCGGGGTGGAGGATCTGCTGAGCAAGGGGCGGGTGGACTTCATCTTCCCCGCCGACTACCGCGCGGGGATGGGGCTTGATACCACGGTGCAGAACATCATCCGCAAGATGACCATCACCGACGCGCTGGCCGAGGAGAATGCGCGCCAGTTCCGCCAGATCGGCAAGAGCGGCCTGCCGTATCAGGCCAGTCTCTTTGAATAACGGAGGATCCGCTTTGAACAAGAACTACAAACTCACCATCGCCTATGACGGGTCGCGCTTTTTCGGCTGGGAGCGCCAGCCGGGGCGCGCCACGATTCAGGGAAAGCTCGAGACCGTGCTGGCAAAGCTCACCGGCGCGCCGGCCGATGTGATCGGTGCGGGGCGCACGGACGCGGGCGTTCACGCCCGCGCCATGGTCGCGAGCGTCCGGCTCGATACCGACCTCTCGCCCGAGGAAATCCGCGACTATCTCAACCGCTACCTCCCCGACGCCATCGCCGTGCGCGAGGTGAAGGAGGCGGGCGAGCGCTTCCACGCGCGCTACAACGCGCTGGGGAAAACGTACCGCTACACCTGCTTCGACGGGCCGGTCAAGCCCGTCTTTGACCGGAAATACGTCACCATGCTGGACTTCCGCCCCGATCTGGAGCGGATGCAGCGCGCGGCGGCGCTGCTCACCGGGGAGCACGACTTCATGAGCTTCTGCGGCAATCCGCGTATGAAGAAGTCTACCGTCCGTCTCGTCGATTCCATCACCGTGGAGCGCCGCCGTGACCGGATCATCTTCACGTTTCACGGGACGGGCTTTCTGCAGAACATGGTGCGTATCCTCGTGGGGACGCTGCTGGAGATCGGCCGCGGCCGCTGGGAGCCGGAGTACGTCCTCGACCTGCTCGCCGCCCGCGACCGTAAGCTCGCCGGCCCGACCGCCCCGCCGGAGGGACTGTGTTTGATGAAAGTGGACTACTAAAAGAAGAAGCCGCAGCGAATCTGCGGGCTGCATGAAACAGTGAACAGACACAGCGGGATCATCCGCTGTGCCTGTTTTTGGTTCATTTGATTTGCCAAACAGCTGGAATGGCACGCTCCTCGAGCGTTCCTTACCTCTCCCTTTGGGAGAGGTGGCCGAGCGCAGCGAGGACGGAGAGGGGAAACACGCTGTACGTTCTCAAATGGATTTTATCATGCAAGAGGGCTGCAAGGCCCTCTCAGTCACCTGCGGTGACAGCTCTCCCAAGGGGAGAGCCAAAGGCCTGTACCCGCTGCATAGCCTGTTGGCATGAAGTGTTTTACGACTGACCGGCAAAGCTGGGAATTTCTTTTTAGCGGCGCGAACTCTGTGAGACTGCACCTGTCCTGTTTATAGGACAGGTGCAGCGGTATATTGTGAGCAGAAAGAGAGAAAGGACGGATGCCTACATGAACCCGATTGGATTTGCCAAGGAGTGTGTTTCCTCCCGCACAGAGAGCCGCGCGGTGGAGCGGCGGGCGGCGGAGCCCGTGCCGTCCGTCGTGCAGGTCTACTTCCCCTCGCGCAGCCGCGAGCTGTCCTACTACAACGACCGTTTTGACCTCCGTGAGGGCGACACCGTCTTTGTGGGCGGAAAGCTCGCCGGGGAGCGCGGACAGGTCACCGACGTGCGCACGAGCTTCAAGATCAAGGCCGCGGATTATAAAAAGGTCATCGCGCAGGCCGACGTGCGCGTCGAGGGCGAGTTCCGCCCGCTGGGGGCGCACATGGTTACGTTTGACCGCGGCGCGCTCCCGTTTGAGCAGGTACGCACATGGCTGCTGCCGCCGGAGGAAGAGGGCGAATACTACGTCCACTACAGCGACAAGCGCATGCCGCTCGGTGACTTCGGCGCGCTGCATATCTCAAACGACGTCCGAGAGCGCGGGCAGTTCTATTTCCTGACTGACCATGTGCGCTATCTCTCCCTCGATGGGGTGGAGGGACGCGCCGTCGTGGAGGGAACGCGAGGCTATGCCGTGGAGTTCCGGTATGAGGACGGACAGATCAGCCGCCTGAACTGCAGCTGTCCCTGCGGATATCACTGTAAGCACGAGGTTGCGGTGATGCTCCAGCTCAAGCGGACGCTTGGGCAGATCGAGAGAAGCTACGATGCCGCGTGGCGGCGCAGCCGGTACTTCGCGCTTGTGCATGCGCCGCTGCTGCTGTCCATGGCCGTCAGCGGCAACCCGGACGCCGTGCTTCACCTGACGCAGACCTGAGATTTCGTCTTGCGCCGTGGCGGCGCGAACTCTGCGAGACATTTGGGACAGATTAAGAGCCGGAGATTTTCTCCGGCTCTTAATCTTCGATCATGCAGGTTACTCCTCCACTTTTTTGGTCAGAGAATCGTCGAGGTGGATGGCGCCGTAGAGGTTCTTGGCGCTGCAGCCCGCGCGGCCGCCGCCGGCGCAGGCACACGCGCACGCACAGGCGCAGCTGCTGGCGCAGGCGCAGTGTCCGCCACCCCCACCGAAGCCTCCTCCGCCAAACCCGCCGCCGCGGCTGCCGCCGCCGAAGCCGCCGCTGCGGTGAGACGGGGGCGGCGCGGGACGGCGCTTCATGCCGACGCTGCCGGGCTTCGGGCGGCCGTCCGGCCCCGCCGGGAACCACAGGTTGTTGACGAACACATACCGCGGCGCGCAGAAGCCGCCCCGGTACCCGTCGGAAGCGCGCGTGATGGCATAGACGATGCAGAACACCATAACCATCACGATCACCAGCGAAATCATGGCCACGATCCGACTGTCGCCGTCGTCCTGCGGCTCGTAATAATCCGCGCTGCCGCTCTCGTCGAGCGCCGTGGGCCAGTTGTCATAGCGGACGGAGATGTTCAGCCGCTCGCCGTGGGAGAGATTCTCGCGCTCAAGGATGTAGGGGGTTGGTCCCGATGCGCCGGAGACGGAGCTGGCGGTGACGCCGTCCGGATCTGTCCAGGTGAGCGTCATCTGCCCGACGCGCGCCTCGTCGAACCAGCCGGGCGTGTAGTCATAGGTGACGGCGCCGCCATCGAGGTTATACATGTACTCCTGCGTCCAGGAGTAGGCGAAGAGGATCGTTTCGCCGTCGTCATAGCCACGGACGAAGTAGACGTACATGTAGCTGTTGTCATAGCTCAGACGGTCGATGTTGGCCGTGAGGGCGGTTTCATTCCGGATAGAGCCGTTCGGCAGGCCGATCTTCACCCACTCGACCGGCCCCTCGTCGAGCACCTGCCACTCGATCTGCACCCGGATGTCCAGACTGCCGTCGTCGGTATTGGGAGTGACGCTGATGTCATAGCTTGCGATATAGTCGAGGTCGGCGGCTTCGGCGCGCTGCGCAAAGAGCGGCAGCAGGCAGAGCGCCAGCGCAAGGCACGCGCAAAGAGCCGTGATTTTCCGTTTCATGCTCAGCAGCCCTCCTTTCCGCGGTTTCCGGTCTGCAGCTGGCAGATGTGTTCCATCTTCGCGCTCTCGGCGCGGATGGCGCGGCAGGCTTCGCCGTCCCAGATGGCGGGCCAGTCGTCCGTGAGAATGTTCCCGAGCGCCGTGCCGCCGAGCCAGCTCTGACACGGGATGACCGTCCCGTCCGGGGCGACGGCCATGTTGCTCAGACACGCGCCGCAGCTCGGGATGAGGTGCAGGCCGAGCGCGTGGAGCGTCTGCTCCGGGAGCCAGCCGGGGCTGGTGAAGTCCAGCTCCATCGAGAGCTCATGCGCGGCGGCGACGGCGCTTTGCAGAATCTCCGTCAGCTCCTCCGCGGAAAGGCGCGTCGCGCGGCTCTCCGCCCCCTCGGCCCCGCCGGAGGGGATCAGCCCCGAGCAGGTGGCGTACCGCACGCCGAGCGCGGCGGCGAAGCGGAGCGTCGCGGCGTAGTCGCGGTTTAAGCTGCACAGCGGCGTGTTGACCGACACGATGAGCCCCGCGTCCACGGCATTGCGGATGCCCCGCACCGTCTCGTCAAAGCCCGGCGCGCCGACGAGGGCATTGTGCGCCTCGGCGTCCGCGGCGTAGAGCGTGACCTGCACACTGTCAAGGCTCGCCTCCGCGAGCGCGCGGCAGAGCTGCGGCGTGAGGAGCCGCCCGTTCGTGTTGAGCCGCGTGACGAACCACTGCGCCGCGTCCACCAGCTCCACGAGGTCATCGCGCAGCGTCGGCTCGCCGCCGGTGAACGTCACCTGCGGGATGTTCGCCGCGCGCAGCCGCGCGAGCACGTCCTTCCACTCTGCTGTTGTCAGCTCGCGGCTCTCGCCCATCGGCTGCCCGGCGGCGTAGCAGTGCAGACACTTCTGGTTGCAATGCCACGCGCCGCCACGCGTCATGGCGCTGACCATGAGATCCATCCGGTGCGGGGCAGACATCTTGTCGGCGTATTCGCCGAGCGTCAGCGCGCCGACGGCCACGTCCGGCTCGCGCCCCTGCGCGATGGCGACGAGCGAGCGGAGCATGAGCTCGAGATCCTCCTGCAGCAGCGCGCGGTCCGTGCGCGGATAGGTGCGGTGCGTCTCGTCAACGGCGCCGCGCACCATCCCGGCCCAGTCCTCCTCGCTGATCTCGCAGCCGGAGAACGGTTCGAGCCGATCCGTGAAGTTCGCCAGCAGCACGGCCCACGACAGCGTCAGCGGCACGAGCTGCGCCCCGTTGAGCAGCAGCAAAAACGGATCCTCGGGGCTTTCCGTCCGCGGCGGGATCATGTGGATGCGCACGACGCCCGGCCCCTTCGGGTCGAGCGTGATATGCCGCACGCACGACAGATGCGCGCGGCGGTAGCGCTTTTCGCGCCAGGTCATATGGGACATAGGCGGCCCTCCTGCCTTCGTTACAGATTTTGTATGCCTATCGTATCACACCCACCGCCGTCCGCGCAAGTCTGCCGCCGCCATCCGGCGCAAAAAGCGAAAAGAAGGGCTACCAAAACGGGCGCGGTTGTGCTATGATTATCATGTATGATTATAAGCAGAAAAGGAGGGATCCGCTTGCGGCATTGGAAGACGAAGCTCACCGCACTCTGTGCGGCCGCGGCGATGCTGCTGCCGATGACGGGCTGCTCGCTCACCGCCTCGGCGGAGGAGCTGTTCACCCTGCCGGAGTTCCCGGTGGAGTATACGGGTCTGTCGAACCAGCTCAACGCCCTGCTTGGTCAGGGCTATGAATACGTCTCACCCTCCAGCGGCCGGAATATCCAGTCCGTCCAGATGACGGATCTCAACGGCGACGGATATGAGGAGGCGGTGGCCTTCTTCCGCGCGCCGAGCGGGGAAAAACCGCTGAAAATCGTGATTTTCCGCCCCACGAAGGACTCGTTTGAGCAGCTGTGTACCATTGAGAGCAGCGGCTCGGCCATCAACCGCGTCAGCTATCAGGATCTCAACGGCGACGGGACGATGGAGCTGGTCGTCGGCTGGCGCATCAGCGCCGACGTGCAGACGGTCACCGTCTATGAGATTGCACCCGACCCGGTCGTGCTCATGCAGAGCAGCTATCAGAGCGCCATTTTGCAGGATCTCGACGGCGACGGCGTCATGGATCTGCTCGTGATCCACGCGGGCACGAAGGGCAACGGCGTCATGGACTTCTACCACTGGCAGGTCGGCGAGCAGAAGCCTGTGGCGAGCGACTGCGCGCTCAGCTCGACAATGGCCGAGCTATCGGCGGGCAGCTTCATCGCGGGGGAGCTCTCGGACGGGACGCCCGCGGCCTTCATCACCGGCGTCAGCAGCAGCCAGCAGGCCGTGACGGACGCGGTGATCTGGAGCGGGGACAAGCTCGTGAACGTCTCACTCCCGCGCGGCGGCAGCGTCTCGCGCATCGCGGCCGACTATCAGCAGTGGAAGCCGCAGGACATCAACAGCGACGGCATCACGGAGCTGCCCAGCCCGCAGACCCCCGCGCAGGAGCGCACCTCGGGCGACGATATCATCCGCTGGGCGCAGGTGTCGAAAAGCGGCAGCCTGACGACCGTTGACTGCACCTACCACAGCCTGACCGGCGGGTGGTACTTCCGCCTGCCGCAGAGCTGGTGGAGCCGCACGAGCTATACCGAGGGGGCGGGGAGCTCCAACGAGAGCCAGCTCACGCTTCTGGTGGACGGGACGCCCGTGTGTACGATCTACGCCCTCACGGGCGAAAACCGCGAGAACCGCGCCCTGCGCGGCAACCGCATCATCCTGCGCCGCCAGACGGGCGTGATCTACGCCGCGGAGCTGCTCGGCGGCGCGTCGGACGTCGGGCTCGACGAGGCGCTGCTGCGCCAGAACTTCAACCTGGCCGTCAGCGGCTGGAGCACCGAGAAATACTGAAAGGAGACACCATGAAAAAGGTAATGGTACTGGAGGACGAGTCCAGCATCCGCAGTTTTATCGTCATCAATCTGCGCCGCGCCGGGTATGAGGTCATCGAGGCCGAGACGGGCGAGGAGGCGCTGGAAAAGCTGCAGCAGAACCACGATATCCGCGTGGCGCTGCTCGATATCATGCTGCCGGGCATCGACGGGTTCGAGGTCTGCCGCCGCATCCGCGCGACGAACGCGCAGATCGGCATCATTATGCTGACCGCCCGCTCGCAGGAGATGGACAAGGTCACGGGCCTGATGACCGGCGCGGACGACTATGTCACAAAGCCGTTTTCCCCAGCGGAGCTGACGGCCCGCGTCGACGCGCTCATGCGCCGCAGCGGCGGCGCGTCGGAAGAGAGCAGCGGCGAGATCAGCCAGCCGCCGTTCCTGCTCAACACGCGTAACCGCACGCTCGAGAAAAACGGCCAGCGCATCAAGCTCACGCAGGTGGAGTATTCCATCATGCGCATGTTCATGGAAAATCCCGGCAAGGCCCTCTCCCGCGAGGAGATTCTGGACATGGTCTGGGGGCGGAACTACTTCGGCGAGCTGAAGATCGTCGACGTCAACATCCGCCGCCTGCGCCTGAAGATTGAGGACAACGCCACCAACCCTGTCTACATCACCACGGTCTGGGGCTATGGATACAAATGGGGCTTCTGAGCCCCACGCCCGAAAGCGGGAAAGGAGAGTGTCACGCGGTGAAGGGAAAGAGCACCCTGCTGCGCATCCGCGGCCTGCGCAAGCGCTGGATTTTCAGCAGCGTGGGGCCGATTCTGCTGATCCTTGTGCTGGTGTCTGTGATTCTGGCGCTGAGCCTTGCCAGCGGCTACTATAACAGCGCCCGCACGACGCTGAAAACCAAGGCCAGCGTCGGCGCGGATTATTTCAACACCTATCTCATGGACACCTACAGCGACTATTACTATAGCGCCACGCGGTACGCCGCGAGCTTCGACAGCGCCGAGCGCATCGAGCTGCAGTTTCTCGACAGCTCCGGCCATATCGAGACGTCCACCCGTGGCTTAAACGCCGGCACCGCGCCCGGCACGCCCGAGATCCGCCGCGCGCTCGAGACGGGCAAGACCGACATCTACGAGGGGCGTGACCCCGCCACGGGGGAGAAGATCCTGGCCGTGTCGTGCCCGCTCAACTTCGCGGGGACGACCGTCGGCGTGATGCGATACGTCACGGCGACGCACCTCATTGACCGGCAGATCGTTATCACCACCCTCATCATCGCCGCCATGGCCGCGGTCGTGACGGTCGTGCTGCTGGCCTCGAACCTCTCACTCATCAACGGCGTCGTCGCCCCCGTCGCCGTGGTGACGGACGCCGCCAAGCGTATCTCCGGCGGCAGCTACGGCATCCAAATCCCCAACAAATACTCCGACGAGATGGGCGAGCTGGTCGACAACATCAACGACATGTCGCTGAAGATCAGCCAGAGCGAAAAAATGCAGACGGAGTTCATCTCCTCCGTCTCCCACGAGCTGCGCACGCCCCTCACGGCCATCACTGGCTGGGGCGAGACGCTCCTCGCCGACGAGAGCGGCGACATGGACCAGCTGCGCCGCGGCGTGCGCATTATCCTCAACGAGTCGCGCCGCCTGACGAACATGGTCGAGGAGCTGCTGGAGTTTTCGAAGATGCAGGACGGCCGCTTCACGCTGCGCGTCGAGCGCGTCGATTTGCAGGCTGAGCTCGAGGACGCAATCTATACCTACCGCGAGCTCTTCCGTCAGGACGGCATCGCCCTCGAGTATGAGAGCGGCGGGGAGCTGTTCGAGGAGCAGGTCATCGGCGACCCGGAGCGGCTGAAGCAGGTGTTCTGCAACGTGTTCGACAACGCCGCCAAGCACGGCGGCGACGGCAAGCGCATCGTCGTCTCCATGGCGCAGGAGGATGAAAACTACATCATCCGCATCCGCGACTTCGGCCACGGCATCCCCGAGGCGGAGCTGCCCTACGTCAAGCAGAAGTTCTATAAGGGCTCGTCCAAGGCGCGCGGCAGCGGCATCGGCCTTGCCGTGTGCGACGAGATCATCACCCGCCACGGCGGTACCTTCGACATCGGCAACGCCCACGGCGGCGGCGCGCTCGTCACGATCACGCTCCCGATCGCGCCGGACGAGACGTGAGTTTGGCAGCAGAAAAATAGAACAGCCGTTGCATCTTTCGGCAATTTGTGTTACCCTATCTGAGAAAGGACAATCCCATGAAAGAAAAACGGACGGGTGGACAGTTCCGCACCTCCATCGGCGGTCAGGCGCTTATCGAGGGCATCCTCATGCGCGGGCCGAAAAAGCAGGCCATCGTTGTGCGCTCGCCGGAGGGGCTGGTGCGCGAGGTGGAGGAACTGCACCTCATCAAGGACAAGTACCCCATCCTCGGCTGGCCGATCATCCGCGGTGCGGTCACGTTTGTGGACTCGATGGTCCGCGGCGTCAAGGCGCTCATGTTCTCGGCGGACTACTTCCCCGAGCTGGAGGAGTCGGAGCCGTCGAAGCTCGACCGCTGGCTCGAGGCGCACGTCTCCGAGCAGAAGCTCCAGAGCGTGATGGTCTGGGTCTCCGTCATCCTGTCGCTCGGTATGTCGATCGCGCTGTTTCTGCTGCTGCCGACGTTTATCGCCGGGCTGTTTCACGCGCAGACCCCGGCGCTGCACAACCTGATCGAGGGCGTCGTGAAGATCCTCGTCCTGCTGGCCTATCTCATCCTCTGCTCGAAGCAGAAGGACATCAAGCGCGTGTTCTCCTACCACGGGGCCGAGCATAAGACGATCTTCTGCTATGAGGCTGGGCTGCCACTCACGGTCGAAAACGCCCGCATCCAGCCGCGGCACCATCCGCGCTGCGGCACGAGCTTTTTGTTCGTGGTCATCATCGTCTCGATCCTCGTCAGCAGCATCGTCTTCCCCTATATCAACTGGCAGAATCTCTGGGTGCGCATCGGCGTGAAGCTGCTGCTGCTGATCCCGGTCGTCGGCGTTACCTATGAGTTTAACCGCTTCGTCGGGCGGCACGATAACATGGTCACGCGGGTGCTCTCCGCCCCCGGCATGTGGCTGCAGAACTTCACCACGAATGAGCCAGACGACTCCATGCTCGAGGTCGCCATCGAAGCGCTCAAGCTCGTCCTGCCCGACGAAGAAGGCAGCGATAAGTGGTAATCTCCATTAAAACGATAACAGGAGTCAATCATGGCCATCACATATAACAATCTGTATATGGATATCCGGCAGGAGCTGCACCGTGCCGGGATCCAGGCTGCGACGCTCGAGGCGCGGGAGCTGGTGTGCTTCGCCGCAGGGAAAACGCGCGAGCAGTTCGTGCGCGACGGGCGGCTCTATGTCCCGCAGGACGTGGAGGAGCAGGCCCGCGCGCTCATGCGCCGACACCTCGCGGGCGAGCCGTTGGCCTATCTCATCGGCGAGTGGGAGTTTTACGGCCTGCCGCTCGACATCTCCGAGCAGGTGCTCATCCCCCGCAGCGACACGGAGGTGCTCGCGGGCGAGGCGATCCGCTGGCTGCAGACGCAGCAGGACGCGCGCGTGCTCGACCTCTGCGCGGGGAGCGGCTGCGTGGGGCTGGCCGTCGCGTCGCAGGTACACGCCTGCCGCGTCGTCCTCGGCGAGAAGTCCGAGGCCGCGCTGCGCATCTGCCGGCAGAACATCCGCCGTAGCGGCCTGCTCGGCCGCGTGACGCCCATGCCCGCCGACGCGCTTGAGCCGCCGACGCGGCAGCTCGGGGAGTTTGACTGCATCGTCTGCAACCCGCCCTATATCCCGACGCAGGATATCGAGACGCTCGATGTCTCCGTGCGCGACTATGAGCCGCACATGGCGCTCGACGGCGGTGAGGACGGGTTGGAATTCTACCGCGCGATCAGCGAGAACTGGCGCGAAGCGCTCCACCCCGGCGCCCGGCTCTATTTCGAGGTCGGCATCGGGCAGGCGGACAGCGTTCTGCGCATCATGCGGCGGCAGGGCTTCGGCGAGCTGGAGATTGTCCCAGACACGGCGGGCATTCCCCGCGTCGTGTACGGCACACTGTATAATGAAATTTAACCCCGGAATGATAAAGAGGAGGAATCAGGATTATGGCGGCAAAGAAAGAAACCGCAGCGGCGGCCCCCGCAGTTTCCGATAAGAAGAAGGCGCTCGAAACGGCCATGCAGCAGATCGAGAAGATGTATGGCAAGGGCTCCATCATGCGCTATGGCGACGGAACGGTCGCCAATGTCGAGGCCATCCCCACCGGCTCGCTGGCGCTGGATCTGGCGCTGGGCATCGGCGGCCTGCCGAGAGGGCGCGTCGTCGAGATCTACGGGCCGGAGTCCTCCGGTAAGACGACGCTCGCGCTGCACGTCCTCGCGCAGGCACAGAAGCTCGGCGGCG
Organism: uncultured Eubacteriales bacterium; assembly: GCA_900552475.1. Lineage (GTDB taxonomy): Bacteria > Bacillota > Clostridia > Oscillospirales > Oscillospiraceae > Vescimonas. Next base: position 62,630 of record USAC01000001.1, read on the forward strand.
AGGTCGCCTTCGTCGACGCGGAGCACGCGCTCGACCCGACGTATGCCCGCGCGCTGGGCGTGAAGGTGGAGGACATGCTCATCTCCCAGCCCGACACCGGCGAGCAGGCGCTCGAGATCACCGAGGCGCTCGTGCGCTCCGGCGCGATCGACGTCGTCGTGGTCGACTCCGTGGCCGCGCTCGTGCCGCGTGCGGAGATCGAGGGTGAGATGGGCGACAGCTTTGTCGGCCTGCACGCCCGCCTGATGAGTCAGGCGCTGCGCAAGCTCACGGGCATCATCGCCAAGACGAACTCCATCGTCATCTTCATTAACCAGCTGCGCGAGAAGGTCGGCGTCATGTATGGCAATCCCGAGGTCACGACCGGCGGCCGCGCGCTGAAGTTCTATGCCTCCGTGCGCATCGACGTGCGCCGCATCGAGTCGCTGAAGTCCGGCGGCGAGATCATCGGCAACCGCACCCGCGCGAAGGTCGTCAAGAATAAGGTCGCGCCCCCCTTCCGCGAGGCAGAGTTCGACATCATGTACGGCGAGGGTATCTCCCGTCTCGGCGAGATGCTCGACCTCGGCGTGAAGCTCGACCTCGTGCAGAAGAGCGGGTCGTGGTTCAGCATGGGCGAGGTGCGTCTCGGCCAGGGACGCGACGCCGCCAAGCAGTATTTCCGCGACCATCCGGACGAGGCGGACGCCCTCGAGGCCGCCATCCGCAAGGACTTCCACAAGCTGATGTCCAACCAGTCCAAGGTCGCCGCCCGCGCCGCGGGCCGCGCGGTGGACGTCTCCGCCGACGATTTCGACGATGCGGATTGAGCGAATCGAAAAATCCAAGCATAAGCAGGAGCGCGTGCTGGTGTTTCTGGAGGGGGGGGACCTCCTCCGGATCACCGGAGTCGAACTCCTGCGCTTTGGCCTGCATAAGGACATGGAGCTGCCCGAGGAGCTGGTGGAGGAGCTGCGCCGCTCCGCGGAGCGCTCCGAGACGAAAGCGCGCGCCGCGCGCCTTGCGAGCAGCCGGATGCTCTCGAAAAAGGAGCTGTCCGACCGGCTGGTGAAAAAGGGCACCGAGCGCGGCGAAGCTGAGGAGCTTGCCGACTGGCTCGAGGATCTCGGCGCGGTGGACGACGCGGCCTACGCGGGCGTCATCGCCCGGCACTACGGCACCATGGGCTACGGCCCCGCCCGCGTGTGCCAGGAGCTCCGCCGCCGCGGCATCGGCCGCGACCTCTGGGAGGACGCGCTCGCGCAGCTTCCCCCGGCCGAGGAGGCCATCGAGCAGTTCCTGCGCGCCAAGTGCAAAAGCGGCGCGCCCGACCGCGCCGCCTGCAAGCGCCTGTCCGATGCTCTGCTGCGCCGCGGCTTTTCGTGGCAGGACATCCGCCCGGCGCTCAGCCGTCTGGGCGAGGAGCTGCCCGAGGACTGATGAGAATTTGAACAGATTGAGAGGATATACCATTGAAAGTTTCATTCATTTCCCTTGGCTGCGCCAAGAATCTGGTCAACACCGAGCAGATGATGGCCCTGTGCCGCGAGGCGGGGATCGAGCTGCAGGAGCAGCCCGAGGGCGCCGACGCCGTGGTCATCAACACCTGCGGCTTTATCGACAGTGCGAAGGCCGAGGCCATCGACACCATTTTGTCGATGGCGCAGCTCAAGGAGGACGGACGGCTCGGCAAGATCCTCGTCACGGGATGTCTTACCCAGCGCTATCAGCAGGAGATTCTCGACGAGCTCCCGGAGGTCGACGGCATGATGGGCACCGGCAGCTACGGCGACATCGTCCCCGCCCTGCGCGAGCTGATGGCCGGACAGCGTCCGCGCCGCTTCGCCGACATCAACGGTCCCGTCGAGGAGTTTGACCGCGTGCTCACCACGCCCGGCCACTATGCCTACCTCCGTATTGCCGAGGGCTGCAACAACCGCTGCGCCTTCTGCATCATCCCGTATCTGCGCGGCAAATACCGCAGCCGCCGCATGGAGGATATCCTCGCCGAGGCGCGCCAGCTGGCAGACGCCGGGGTGAAGGAGCTGATCATCATCGCGCAGGACATCACGCGCTACGGCACCGACCTCTACGGTGAGCACAAGCTCGCCGCGCTCCTGCGCGAGCTGTGCAAACTCGACTTCCACTGGATCCGCCTGCACTATCTCTACCCCGAGGAGATCACCCCCGAGCTGATCGACACGATCGCGCAGGAGCCGAAGATCCTCAAGTATATCGACCTGCCTATCCAGCACTGCAACGACCAGATCCTGCGCACGATGTGCCGCCGCTCAACGAAGGACGAGCTGCTGGAGCTGTTTTCCACCCTGCGCGAGCGCATCCCCGGTCTGGTGCTGCGCACGAGCCTGATTACGGGCCTGCCGTATGAGGATGAGGCCGCCTTCGAGGAGCTGTGTCAGTTCCTGCAGGATGTGCGCATCGAGCGTGCGGGCGTGTTCCCGTATTCGCCCGAGGAGGGAACGCCCGCGGCCAAGATGCTCAACCGCGTCGACGCCGACGAGGCGCAGCGCCGCGCCGACCTCATCGTGGACGTGCAGTCGCGCATTATGGACGACTTCAACGAAAGCCGCATGGGCGACGTGACGGAGGTGCTCTGCGACGGCTGGGACGAGCAGTCCCAGAGCTTCGTCGGCCGCAGCTATGCCGAGAGCCCCGATATCGACGGGCGCATCTACTTCAGCGCCGAGCGCGACGTGCAGCCCGGTGAGTTCGTCCCCGTGCGCATCACCGGCGCGATGGACGGCGAGCTGACGGGCGAGCTGGCCGAGGAGGAGTAATTCCACTCTGGTCAAAGCGCCGCCGCCATGGTATAATGACCCTGTATTTTAATCCGCCGCAGAAAGGATGTGGCTTCCCATGCCCATGACAACCGCAAACAAACTGACAATCGCCCGCGTACTGATGATCCCCGTGTTTCTGGTGATCCTGTACTGGGGCTTCCCGGGCAGCAGCTATGTGGCGCTGGCCGTGTACATCATCGCGTGCCTGACCGACCTCGCCGACGGGTACATCGCCCGGCACTATAATCAGGTCTCGGACTTCGGCAAGTTCATGGATCCGCTCGCGGACAAGTGCCTCGTCATGGCCGCGCTGTGCTGGTTCGTGGAAAACGGCGACATGGTCGGCTGGGTGCTGGCCGCGGTGCTGCTGCGCGAGTTTGCCGTCTCCGGCATGCGCCTTGTCGCCGTGGAGAAGGGGCGTGTCATCGCCGCCGCCTGGTCCGGCAAGGTCAAAACTGCGAGCACGATGGTCTGCATCTGCCTGATGCTCTTCGGCATCCCCCACTGGCTCAACCTCGTCTGCCAGGCCGTCATCCTCGTCACAACGGTCTATTCCGGCGTCGAGTATTTCGTGAAAAACTGGGATGTGTTCCGGGAGAGCTGACAAATAACCCCCAACGAGAGGAGCCGAGCGTTATGATTCTTTCCGCCGTTTTGTGCGCGCTGTTTCCGTATGCATCCATTGGAGTTATCTATGTCCTGATCAAGGGATACTTCCCCGCCGCCTTTCCGTGGGAGATCTTTTCCGCGCTGCTGTATATGGCGGAGCTGTGGCTGATTGCGCTGATTGCCGTGCTGCTTCTGCTGAGACGGAAGGAGCGGTATACGCCGCTGGCGCTTGCACGCGCGGTGATGATCGTGAAGCTCGTGCAGATCCCGGCGTATGCGGGGATCTTGCTTCTGGGGCTGGGCTTTTCGCTGACCGTATATTTTGCCGTCAACGTGGTGTTCTTCCTGTTCGATGTTCTGACGATCGCGCTCAGCGGCCTGCTCGGCGTCGCTGCGGTGAGCCGCGCACAGGAGGAGGGCATCTTCACGAAGTACTACGCCGAACGGCTGGGGATCTTCCAGTTCATCTTCTGCGTGGACGTCGTCGCGTCGATGATCTCGTACTGCCGCCTGCACCGCGCGGAAAAGAGCGCGGGATGATTTGCAAACACTCTGCTGCAATGGCGACAAAATCCCCGCTTGAAAAAAGCGAAACTGCGGCCAACACAGAGCTGGTGGTAAGCGATGATGTGACCGCAAGAATTTCGGCAAGTATGCAAAGGAAATCGAACTTATTGAAGACTATGCGGGGCGCTGCATGACGCATCTGACGAGAGACAATCTCAACGGAATCAAGTACGTCGCCGCACTTCACCATGATGACGACGAAATTGTAACACACCGAACCTGCTTTGCCGTGCTGTACGGAACGGTTGTCCAGACTGCCTTTGGGCGGCGTTATATTGATCCGGATACAGCGACAATAGTGGATTATACCCTGCTGGCGTCGATCGGCGTCCCAACCTATTGCGGGCAGGCTCGGCATGGTGGGACCCTGTATTTTTCCGGACCCTATGCGTACCGTTCAGCATTCGAGAGCCACCCGTCTCCGTTTATCTGATTGCCGCAAAAATTCGCCCGCGGCTTGACACTGCGGGGGAATCCTGATACAATTGAGCCGTCCAAAAAAATAGCGCGATGATCGGAAAGAGTACGCACCGGCGCTGGAAAGAGAAGGGCGGCCAGCGGCTGAAAGCCGCCCCACAGACAGCGGTGCGGAAAGTGCGTCCGTGAGCGCGCGGGATAACCGATGCCCGCCGCCCGGCCCACGTCACGGGGCCAGCCTTGAGCGAGAAACGAGAGTGGAACCGCGGAAATTATTTCGCCTCTCAGACCATAGGTCTGAGAGGCGTTTTTTGTTTGCGAAATGGATTGAAAATGTGAAAATAGAAGGAGAATCACCATGTATCTGTATAATTCAGCCACCCACAAGAAAGCGGAGTTCACCACCCACACCCCCGGCCATGTGGAGATGTACACCTGCGGCCCGACCGTCTACCACTTTGCCCACATCGGCAACCTCCGCTCCTATATCATGGAGGACGTGCTCGAGAAGTACCTGCGCTTCGCGGGCTATGACGTCAACCGCGTCATGAACATCACCGACGTCGGTCACCTGACCTCCGACGCCGACGAGGGCGAGGACAAGATGCTCAAGGGCGCCCGCCGCGAGCACAAGACCGTCATGGAGATCGCGCTGTACTACACCGACGCGTTCTTCGAGGACTGCCGCAAGCTCAACATCAAGCGCCCCGACGTCGTCCAGCCCGCGACCGGCCTCATTGACGACTATATCAGGATCATCACGAAGCTGCTCGACACCGGCTATGCCTATCAGGCCGGCGGCAACATCTATTTCGACACCAGCAAGCTCGAGCGCTACTATATCTTCAACGACCACAACGAGGAGGATCTGGCCGTCGGCGTCCGCGAGGGCGTGGAGGAGGATCCCAACAAGCGCAACAGGAACGACTTCGTCCTCTGGTTCACCAAGTCCAAGTTCGAGGATCAGGCCCTGAAATGGGACTCCCCGTGGGGCGTGGGCTACCCCGGCTGGCACATTGAGTGCTCCGGCATCTATATGTAGTTTTACGGCGAGTACCTCGAGCTGCACTGCGGCGGCGTGGATAACGCCTTCCCGCACCACACGAACGAGATCGCCCAGTCCGAGAGCTACCTCGGCCACCCGTGGTGCCCCCAGTGGTTCCACGTCGCCCACCTCAACACCGACCACGGCAAGATGTCGAAGTCGAAGGGCGAGTTCCTGACCGTTTCCCTGCTTGAGCAGAAGGGCTATGATCCGCTGGCCTACCGCTTCTTCTGCCTGCAGAGCCACTACCGCAAGGGACTGCTCTTCAGCTGGGAGAACCTCGACAACGCCGCCCTTGCCTATAACAAGCTGCTCGCCAAGGTCGCCGCGCTCAAGCCCGGTCAGGACGAGGTGGAGCCCGCCGCGCTCGAGGAGCTCAAGGCGAAGTTCCGCAAGGCGATGGACAGCGACCTCAACACCTCCATGGGCGTGACAGTGCTCTATGACGTTCTCAAGGCCAAGACGACCGACGCGACGAAGCTGGCCGCGCTCGACGCGCTCGACAGCGTCCTCGGTCTGAAGCTGCTGGAGAAGGCGGAGACGCTGCGCGCGAAGCAGGCGGCCGCACCCGCCGCGGGCGGCTTCACCGTCGTCAGCGAGTCCGGCGAGGAGGACGCCGACGTTGAAGCGAAGATCCGCGCCCGCGCCGAGGCGAAGAAGGCGAAGAACTTCGCCGAGGCCGACCGTATCCGCGACGAGCTGAAGGCAGCGGGGATTGAGGTCACCGACGTCCCCGGCGGCGCCAAGTGGAAGCGCATCTGAAATTTGTAACTATGCCCCGGCAGACCCGTTTGGGTCTGCCGGGGTGTTTTCGTCTTTTGCGGGGCGTCGGGGACGCCGCCCCCTACACAGTGCGGGAGAGGTCTGCCGGTCGAACGCGGGGCGATGTGGGCGTCACCCCCTACGGCGGTTGGAAGGAGTACTTCGGTTGAAGGCGGCGGGGCACATGGGCCCCACCCTACAACGGTTTACCGATAGGATCCTGTAGGGCGGGGCCTGCGTGCCCTGCCAAAACGTAAGAAGACTGCACCGGAAATTCCCACATATCTCTGTAGGGGCCGGCGTCTCCGACGGCCCGAACGAAAAAGACGGAGCTGACCGGCTCCGTCTTTTCCTGCGTATCGCGTATTTTACTCCCCCACCTGCCGGTAGGTCACATACTGAAACCGCAGGCCATTTTCCTCCTGCACGGGGCCGCTCTCCTCCACCGCCCAGCCCGGCGCAGCGTCGAGATCGGGGAAAAACGCGTCCGCGTCCGCGGCGGCGAAGACCTTCGTCACATACACGCGCTCACACCGCGCGAGCAGCGCGCGATAGACCGTCTCGCCCCCGATGACGAAGGCGTCCTCTTCCGCGGCGGCGACGGCCTCGTCCAGCGAACGGACGACCTCGGCGCGCTCGGCGGCAAAGTCCGGCCGCGTCGAAAGCACGAGGTTCCGCCGCCCCGGTAGACCCCGCCCGCCCGGCAGCGACTCGAGCGTCCGCCGCCCCATAACGACGGTGTGCCCCGTGGTCAGCGCCTTGAAGCGCTGCAGATCCGCGCGGATGTGAAAGAGCAGAGCGTTGTCTTTGCCGATGCCCCAGTTTTCGCTCACGGCGACGATGGCGTTCATGGCGGCTCCTTTCTCAGATGGCGACGGGGATCTTGTCCTCGAACGGCTGCGGGTCGTAGCCCTCGAGCGAGAAGCTGTCGCGCGTGAAGCGATAGAAATCGGTCACGGAGCGGTCGATCACGAACTTCGGCGCGGGGCGCGGCTCCTTTTCGAGCATCTTTTCGATGATGGGGACGTGGCGGTCGTAGATGTGCGCGTCGGCGATGACGTGCACCAGCTCGCCTGCCTCCAGCCCGGAGACCTGCGCCATCATGTGCACGAGCACGGCGTACTGCACCACGTTCCAGTTGTTCGCGGCGAGCATATCCTGCGAGCGCTGGTTGAGAATCGCATTGAGCGTGTGGCCCGAGACATTGAACGTCATCGAGTAGGCACAGGGGTAGAGCGCCATCTCGTGCAGGTCCTCGAAGTTGTAGATATTCGTCAGGATGCGGCGGCTCGCGGGGTTGTGCTTCAGGTCATAGAGCACGCGGTCGACCTGATCCATCTCCCCCTCGGGGTAGTGGTGCTTCACGGCCAGCTGATAGCCGTAGGCCTTGCCGATGGAGCCGTTTTCGTCGGCCCAGCTGTCCCAGATATGGCCGCGCAGGTCGTGGATGTTGTTCGACTTCTGCTGCCAGATCCACAGCAGCTCGTCGATGCAGGTTTTGAAATAGGTGCGGCGCAGCGTGAGGATCGGGAACTCCTCGCGCAGGTCATAGCGGTTGATGATGCCGAATTTCTTGACCGTGTGGGCGGGCGTCCCGTCGTCCCAGTGCGGACGCACCTCCAGCTCGGTATCCCAGACGCCGTGGTCCAGAATATCGCGGCAGTTCTGCTTGAAAATTTCGTCAGCGCGGCTCATAAAACAGTGCTCCTTCCTGTTGTTCAGACTTTTCGATAGTAGATCCGCTCGATCATGCGGACGGTGTTGTTGCCGATGTTTTCATAGTGATACCCCTCGCCGCCGGGGATGGACAGGCTGTCCCGGCTCTCGAGCTGGTACGTCTCGCCCCCGGCCGTTACCTGCAGCGTCCCGGAGAGGACGGTGAGGTAGACGCGGCTGCCGGGGACGCGGTCGGGCGCGTCATAGCCGCCGCTGATGAAGAGGTCGAGCTGGCAGCTCTGGCATCGGCTGTCGGTGTCAAAGGGGAAGAGCGGATAGCGGATGACCTTCCCGCCGCAGAGCCGCGCGCCGACGACGTCGACCGCCCGGTGCAGCTGTGCCGGGGTCTCCTCGCGGCACTCGACCAGCTGCTCGATCGGGACATGCAGCCCGCCCGCGATGCGCGCGAGGACGCTTACGGTGGGGTTGACCAGCCCGCGCTCAATCTGGCCCAGCATGCTCTTGCTGACGCCGGAGAGCGCCGCAGCCCGGTCGATGCTCAGCTGCTGCGCCTTGCGGATCCGGTGGATGTTCTGCCCCACCGCCTGATAGATCTCCATTGCCGCTTCCCTCCAATATTTTGCGTCTTTTCTACATGATACTACCTGATTTTCCACCATCCGTCAAGAGATTCCATACCGTCGTTCTGTAATGCTTTCGTGAACAATTGGCTGCGTACCTTGATTTTAGTCTCTCAGAGTGATAAAATTTTCATATTTATGATCGCGATGCAGAGCGCCTGAACCGACTGCCGCAAAAAAGGAGAAATCTATGCCGAAATTCAGTGTAAAAAAGCCCTTGACGATCCTCGTGGCCACGCTGGCTGTGGTCGTTCTGGGCGTGGTGGCCTACCTGAAGATGACACCGGATCTCATGCCCAACATGGACTTCCCGTATGTCATCCTCATTACCTCCGATCCCGGGGCCAGCCCCGAGGCCATCGAGCAGTCGGTTACGCGGCCGTTGGAGCAGTCCATGGCCACGCTCGACCAGATCAAATCCGTCACCTCATCGAGTCAGGACAGCGTCTCGATGGTGGTGCTCGAGTTTGAGGACGGCGTGAACATGGACACCGTCAGCATCGACATCCAGCAGAAGATCTCCGCCCTGCAGGCGAGCTGGGACGACACCGTCTCCTCGCCGTATGTGCTCAAGATGAACCCCTCCATGATCCCGACGTTGGTTGCCGCCATCTCGCGCGACGGGGCGGACGTGCAGGAGCTGAGCGACTTCGTCACGGATGAGCTGACGGGCAAGCTCGAGGGCATCAGCGGTGTCGCGGGCGTCACGGTCAGCGGCGCCGCCACACGGCAGATGCACATTGTGCTCGATCAGGAGAAGCTAAACGCCGTGAGCGCGCGGCTCGCGGACGCGGTGAGCGCCCAGATGGACGCCGCCGAGGGGCAGTTGACGAGCGCACAGGCGCAGATCACAAGCGCCCAGCAGGCGATTGACAATGCCCTCTCTGCCGCCCTCACCGGCGCGGCGGACGAGGCAGCCGCCGCCGTGAACCAGGCCATCGGCTCAATCACGCAGGCGCGCGACGACGCGCAGACCGCCATCCGAAATCAGCGGCGCCTGCTCGAGATCGACGCAAGCCTTGCCCGGCTCGAGCTGCTGCGCCAGAAGGAGCAGGCGGGCATCATCACGGACAGCGAGCGCGAGGAGCTCGCCTCCCTCGCCGCGCAGGAGCCGGCGCTCAGAGCCGAGCGCGATGCGCTCAAGGCCGCCGGCGGTGACAGCGCCGACAAGGCGGCCGAAGCGCTCAAGCAGCTGGAGCAGATCGCAGCCGACCTACAGGAGCTGCTGAAAAAGCTGCAGGATCCGGCCTATGTCACCGGGCAGGGCGAGGCGCTGGGCCAGACGCTGCTCACCGTGGTGAACCAGCTGCGGCAGATAAACCTCACCGACAGCCAGCTCGCCTCGGCCAAGAGCCAGATCGCCGAGAGCCTGGCCTCTCTCGCCGCCGCGCGCGAGCAGGCCGCGGGGCAGACCGACCTCGGCGGGATGCTCTCCGTCTCGACCGTCTCCGGCATTCTGACGGCGCAGAACTTCTCCATGCCCGCCGGTTACATCAATGACGATGACGGCGTGCGCTATATGGTCTCTGTCGGCGAGGAGTTCTCCAGCGCGGAGGAGCTGTCCGACCTCGTACTCTTCGACCTCGGCATCGACGGCGTCGAGCCGATCCGGCTCTCGGACGTCGCGACGGTGTTCTCCACGGACGACTCCGACGAGATCTATACCAAGCTCAACGGCGAGAACGGCATCCTCGCCTCGTTCACGAAGCAGTCGACCTACGCCACGGCGGAGGTCTCCAAGAACATCAGCGCCCGCTTTGACCAGCTCTCCGCGCAGTATGAGGGGCTGCACTTCACGCCCCTGATGGATCAGGGCGACTACATCAGTCTCATCGTGCGCACGATCCTCTCGTCGCTGCTGTGGGGTGCGCTGTTTTCCGTGCTGGTGCTGTTTTTGTTCCTGCGCGACTGGCGGCCGACGATCATCACGCTCGTCTCTATCCCGCTCAGCCTTGTCTTTGCCATCGTGCTCATGTACTTCTCAGGCGTGACGATCAATATGATTTCGCTCTCTGGCCTTGCTGTCGCAGTCGGTATGCTGGTGGATAACTCCGTCGTGGTCGTCGAGAACATCTACCGCCTGCGCGCGAGGGGCGCGACGATTGTGCAGGCCGCCGTGAGCGGCGCGGGACAGGTGCTCGGCGCGATCACGTCCTCGACGCTCACGACCGTCTGCGTATTCCTGCCGATCGTGTTCGTGGAGGGACTGACGAAGCAGCTGTTCACCGACCTCGCCCTCACGATGACCTATTCCCTGCTTGCGAGCCTGCTCGTTGCGCTGACGGTCGTTCCCGCAATGTCGGCAGGGCTTCTGCGCCGCGACATCACGCCGAAGCCGGGCCTGCTCGACCGGGTCTATCCCGCCTACCGCAGAGCCGTCGGCTGGTCGCTGCGGCACAAGGCGGCCGTGCTCTTGCTCGCGCTCGTCCTGCTCGTCGGCAGCGCCGCCGCCGCGCTCAGCCGCGGCTTCGTATTCATGCCGGATATCGACATGAACAACCTCAACCTCACCATCACCATGCCCGAGGATGCCACGCGCGAGGAGGCCGTCGCCCTCGCCGACGAGGTCGTGCGCCGCGCCATGACGGTCGAGAACGTCGAGACCGTGGGCGTGACGATGGGGAGCACCATGATGTCCGGCAGTCTCTCCGACGGCGAGAGCTACGACGTCACCGCCTATATCACGATGCCCGAGGGCACCTTCGGCAGCGAGGCGGGCAGGCAGATTGAGGCGCTCTGCGCGGATCTGCCGTGCAAGGTCGAGGCCAGCGGCGTCATGAGCAGCTCCATGAGCTACATGACAGGCTCCGGCATCTCCGTCAAGCTCTACAGCGACGACATGGAGGCCATGCAGTCTGCCGCGAAGCAGCTCGCCGCCGCGATGGGCGGCGTGGAGGGCGTCGGCGAGGTCGACGACGGGCTCGACAGCGCCGCCGAAGCGCTGCACATCACCGTCGACCGCAGCGCGGCCATGGAAAAGGGCATGACCGTCGCGCAGGTCTACATGCAGATCGCCGCCGCGCTCACGAACTCCAGCACCCTCTCAGACATGACGCTCGACAGCGAGAAGATGGACCTCGTCATCGAAAGCCCCGAGGACAGCCGCGTCACGGTCGAAACGCTTCTTGACCTCGAGCTGACGCCTTCGTCCTCCGCGACCTTCTCTATGGAGAGCAGTTCGTCCGCCGCGATGGGCGGCAGCTCGTCAGGCTCGTCCCTCAGCGCGCTGACCGGCTCCGACAGCAGCAGTGAGAGCACATCCTTCCGGCTCGGCGACGTGGCGACGGCGGAAAAGACCGTCTCCCTCAGTACCATCCAGCGTGACCAGCAGCGCCGCTGCCTGACGCTGACCGCTGCCGTGTCCGACGGCTACAACGTCACGAAAGTCACCTCCGCCGTGCAGAAGGCCTTCGCGGGCGAGACGATGCCGGACGGCGTGAGCTATGAGTTCAGCGGCGAGAACGAGCAGATCATGACCGCGATGAAGCAGGTGATGCTGATGCTCCTGCTCGGCGTGCTGCTGGTGTACTTCATCATGGTCGCCCAGTTCCAGAGCCTGAAGTCCCCGTTCATCGTCATGTTTACGATCCCACTGGCCTTCACGGGGGGCTTCCTCGCGCTGCTGATCGCGGGGATCAATGTCTCGGTCATCAGCCTGATCGGCTTCGTGATGCTCGTCGGCATCATCGTCAACAACGGCATCGTCCTCGTCGACTGCATCAATCAGGAGCGGCTCGGCGGCATGGAGCGCCGCGAGGCCATCATCGAAGCGGGCGTCACGCGTCTGCGCCCGATTCTGATGACGAGCCTGACGACGATCCTCGGCCTGACGATCACCGCCCTCGCGAAAAACGCGGGCACCGCGCTCATGCAGCCCGTCGCCCTCGTCTGCATCGGTGGGCTGCTCTACGCGACGCTCATGACGCTGTTCGTCGTGCCGTGCATGTACGACATCGTCAGCAAAAAGGAGCCGCGCCGCGTGGATGAGAAGGAGCTCGAGCTCATTGACCTGTAACGCGTCCCGGCGCTTGACAATTGGCGCGCGGGCAGATAAAATAAGTGTTCAGGGAGAAATTCCGTGAATCACAATCAGATAAAGGATTGGTGGAAAATATGGCCAAAGACCAGAGAAATGTAGAAGCGATCACTCCCATGGAGGAGGATTTTGCCAAGTGGTATACCGACATCTGCCTGAAGGCGGAGCTGGTGGACTACTCGTCCGTCAAGGGGTTCACGATTCTGCGCCCCTATGGCTATGCCATCTGGGAGAACATCCAGAAGCTCGTGGACGCTGAGCTCAAGCGCACGAACCACGTCAACGTCGCGATGCCCGTCCTGATCCCCGAGAACCTCCTGAAGAAGGAGGGTGAGCTGGTCGAGGGCTTCGCGCCCGAGGCCGCGTGGGTCACCATGGGCGGCAGCGAGAAGCTCGAGGAGCGCATGGCGCTGCGCCCGACGTCCGAGACGATGTTCTGCGACCACTGGTCGCACGTGCTGCACAGCTACCGTGAGCTGCCGATGCTGTATAACCAGTGGTGCTCTGTCGTCCGCTGGGAGAAGACCACCCGTCCCTTCCTGCGCACGCGTGAGTTCTGGTGGCAGGAGGGGCACACCATCCACGAGACGGCGGAGGAGGCCATCGCCGAGACGGAGATGATCCTCAACATCTATGCCGACCTCTGCCGCGACAAGCTGGCCATGCCCGTCGTCCGCGGCCGCAAGACCGACAAGGAGAAGTTTGCCGGCGCCGAGGCGACCTACACCATCGAGAGCATGATGAAGGATCGCAAGGCCCTGCAGGCTGGTACGAGCCACTACTTCGGCGACAAGTTCTCCCGCGCGTATGACGTGACGTTCACCGGCCGCGATAACACGCTGCAGTATCCGTTCCAGACCTCCTGGGCCGTCACGACCCGTCTGGTCGGCGCGATTATCATGACCCACGGCGATAACCACGGCCTCGTTCTGCCCCCGGCCATCGCCCCGATTCAGGTCGCCGTCATCCCCGTCGCGCAGCATAAGCCCGGCGTGCTCGATGCCGCCGCCGCCATCCGCGACCGCCTGACCGCCGCGGGTCTGCGCGTGAAGATGGACGACAGCGACCAGTCCCCCGGCTGGAAGTTCGCGCAGTATGAGATGAAGGGCGTCCCCGTGCGCGTGGAGATCGGCCCGCGCGACATGGAGAAGGAGCAGTGCTGCATCGCACGCCGCGACACCGGCGAGAAGACGTTCGTGCCGCTGGCCGACCTCGAGAGCGCCGTGCAGGCGACGCTGCAGGCCGTGCGCGATAACCTGTATGATCTTGCAGCGAAGAACCTCGAGGACAACACCTTCGACATGACCTCCTGGGAGGAGGTGCGCGACATGGCGCAGGGCCGCGGCGGCTTTGCCCGCACGAAGTGGTGCGGCAAGCTCGAGTGCGAGCTTGCCATGAAGGAGAAGGCGGGCGTCTCCAGCCGCTGCATGCCGCTCAAGCAGTCCGGCACGGTCGGCAAGTGCCCCGTCTGCGGCGAGGAGTGCACGACGGATATCTACTGGGGCGTGGCATACTGATTCCTGAAAAAAGCGTAGCTTTTTTCAGGAGCGGGTTTCGCTACGAACCGCGCAAAAATACACTCTCTCCGCGCAAAGTGTTTTTTGCGACGTACACGCCGCCGCAAAAAACGGATTGAATCTTTTTCGCGCCGTGCGCGGCGCGAACTCTGCGAGACGAAACGGGCACCCCGGTGGGGTGCCCGTTTTAGCTTTTATTATGTCATTATGCAGAAAGCGGCTTCCGGGATGGAAGCCGCTTTCCTGCGCGTTGGGATATAGAAAAATTGGAAAGAAACGAAATTAGCGAAGAAAAGGTTATGCCCACGCGGACATGATGCCCGCGACGACAACGGAAACAACGGACACGGAAACCATGCCGGAGATGATCATCTTGGGCATGATGCTGCCCTGAATGAGCTTCTTCTCGTTCTCCGTCTCAGTGACGGCCTTCGTGACCTCCGTCGGGACGATAACCGTACCAGGGAAGCCGAACAGCGCCGTGATGCTCATCGCGCAGCAGAGGTACCAGCTCTCGTGGAAGATCTTGCCAACGAGGATGAAGACAATTGCGTGGGGCTTGGTGGAGACGATGTCTCCGATAGCGTAGATCACAAAAATGATCGTCAGGGCGAACAGCGAGTTCATGGTAGTCAGCTCCGATTCATTTCTCTTTTCACTTTTTTATGCCCTCGCCAAGCAAGGGTATTTACCTGTATTCGCTTCGAACCGCGTATTTTTGTGTGCGTAGCACACAAAGCGGCCTGCGGGCCGCGAACTCGGTGAGACCTGAAAAAGGATCACCCGGCAGGTGCCGGGCAATCCTTTTTGCTCGTCTTTAAAAAGCCTTGCAGAGTTCGCACCGCCGCAGCGGCGCGAAGAGTTTGTTCCCCGCCAGAGGGCTGTGCCCTTTGGGCTGGACGCAAGAACCGGGCGCTTGTTGGCGCCCGGTTCTGCTTTTCCTTCTTTTTCCTCTCGGAGAGAAATAGCGTTTTTCGATCAGCCGTCGGTGCGGGTCTTCCACTCCATCTCCTGATCCAGCTCATAGCGGAGCTTCTTGTTCTCCTCGACCAGCGTGTCGTAGTGGACGCTCTGCACATAGTACTTCACGAACGAGAACGTCGCCTCGGCGAACTCCTCGTCGGTGTACTCCGGCAGGAGGGAGCCCTCCTTGCGGCGCAGACCCTGCACGTTGATGACGACCAGACGGCGGTGCTGCTCGGACAGCTGAAAGAGCTTCAGCGTATCGGGGATATCCAGCCCCAGATCATACGTCTCGTTCACGATCTGCAGCAGACGGCGCTGCTCGGGCTTGGCGGAGACGATCACGCCATGCTCGGCGAACAGGCGCTTGAGATAGTCCGCGGAGACATCCTCGCGGGTAATCGTGCCCTTGCCGATGCCGGTGAGCATGGTGTTGGACAGATTCAGGCTCACATAAACCTCTTGACCAGTCTTGGGATACGCCATAGTTGACCTCCTATTGATCCATCAATCTTTCCCGCCCCAAGGGCGTTTTTTTGTTCCATCTACAGCGTAGCACACCTGCGGGCCGATTGCAAGAGAAAGCTGTGCTAAATACGTTTAAAAAATAAGAAAAATAGCCTGATTTTTAGTAAATCCGGCCATTTTCCTATCAATTTGTACCATACAACCCAAACAACCCGGACGCACAGGTGAACCCGTCCGAGCCGCGTTTTCAGACCCCCGTGAGGTCAAAATCCGGGGTGTATTCCTCTCGCGCGGACGTGCGCTCCTGCGTAAAGCCGTCCGTGATGCCGCAGTTTTCCATGTACTCAGCCGCCGCGCGGTACTCTGCCCGCGTCACGTGGCGGCGCAGCGCCCCCTGCGCGCCGGGCTGGGGCGTGTACTGGCTCATGAGCGAAAAGAGCACCTCGCCGGGACGGAACGTCCGGCTGACCCAGTCGATGCAGCGGCGCGTATTTTCCGGCTGCCCCGGCAGGACGAGGTGGCGGATGACCACGCCGCGGCGCAGGAGACCATTTTCGATCACATACGGTCCCGTCTGGCGCACCATCTCGCGGATGGCCGCGGCGGCGACGGGGAAGTAGTCCGGCGCGGCGGAGAGCGCCCGCGCGGGCTCCTCCATCGCGTACTTGAGGTCGGGCAGGTAGATCTGCACCCGCCCCTCGAGCGTGCGCAGCGTCCCGAGCGATTCGTACCCGCCGCAGTTGTAGACAACCGGCACCGGCAGCGGCGGCTCGAGCGCCGGGAGGATCCACGGGACGAAGTGCGTCGGCGTGACGAGGTTGATGTTGTGCGCGCCCTGCGCGATCAACTCCTCGAAAATCTCCCGCAGCCGAGCGGTCGTGATGCGCTTGCCAACGCCCTCGGCGGAGATGGAGTGGTTCTGGCAGAATACGCATCGGAGATTGCAGCCCGAGAAGAACACCGCACCGCTGCCGCGCGTGCCGGAGATGACCGGCTCCTCCCAGTGGTGCAGCCCCGCGCGCGCCACGACGGGGGCCGCCGGCATGCCGCACACGCCGCCGCCCGCCGTCTCCGTCCGCTCCGCCCCGCAGCGGCGGGGACACAGATGACAGATCATACTTTGTGAATGTCGAAGTCCGGGCCGAGGTCGCCGCGCATCCAGTGGCGGCGGCACAGACCGATATACTTGTCGTTCGCACCGAGCACAACCTGCGCGCCCTCCTTGACGACGCGGCCCTGCTCGTCAAAGCGGGCGTTGAAGGCCGCCTTCTTGCCGCACCAGCAGATGGTCTTGACCTCCTCGAGCTTGTCGGCCAGCACCAGCAGGTGATAGCTCCCCTCGAACAGCTCGCCCCTGAAGTCCGCGCGCAGCCCGTAGCAGAGCACAGGGATGTTGCAGTCGTCTACGAGGTGGACGAGGTAGTAGACCTCGTCCTTCGTCAGGAACTGCGCCTCGTCGATGATGATGCAGGCGTACTGCTCCAGCTCCTCGTCCGCCATGGCGCGCATCTCGTGGAAGTAGATGCACGGGTGCTTGAGTCCGATGCGCGAGTAGACCATGTGGTCGCCGTCGCGCGTGTCGAGCTGGGGCTTGACGAGCAGCGTCCTCTGCCCGCGCTCTTCGTAGTTAAAGCGCGCCATCAGGGCGTTGGCCGTCTTGCTCGAGCCCATCGCCCCGTATTTGAAATACAGCTGTGCCATCGTTTTATTCTCCTTCTTCGAGGGCGTCGAGCGCCCGTGTAAACTTCTCAAAGGCCGAGGGGACGGCACGCTCGCGCTGCTGCGCGGGCGGGAGCCAGACCCAGTCCGCCGCGCCCTCACCCGTGACCTCCACCAGATAGCCCGTCATGTGCCATTCGATGTGTGTGAAAATGTGCCTGGCGCTGATCGTCCGCACCCAGTGGTGCGGCGTGAGCCCCCACGCGGCGAGCTGCGCCGCCGCCTGATGCTCATCGAGCTTTCCCTCAACATGCGGATACTCCCACAGCCCCGCGAGCAGGCCCTCCTCCGGCCTGCGCCGCAGCGCAGCGCAGCATTCCCGCACCAGCAGGAACACCGTCTTTTCCTCGCGCCGTCGCGCCTTCTTCGGCGCGCGGACAGGGAGCTTCCGCTCCCGCCCGGTCTGATGCGCGCGGCAGAAGTCCCGCGCGGGGCAGGCGTCGCACAGCGGCTCACCGCCCGGCGTGCAGACCGTCGCGCCGAGATCCATCAGCGCCTGATTGTATTCGCCTGGCCGCTCGCGGCTCATCGCCGCGGCCATCCACGCGCGGAACGTGCGGCGGTTCTTCACGTCCAGAATGTCGAGCCCGCTCCCCGTGATACGCGCGGCGACACGCAGGACGTTGCCATCGACCGCGGGAACGGCCTGCCCGAACGCGATGGAGAGAATCGCCCCCGCCGTATAGTCGCCGATGCCCGGCAGGGAACAGAGTCCGTCGTACGTCCGCGGAAACTGCCCGCCGTACTGCTCCGTGACGATTTTCGCCGCCTTCTGAAGATTCCGCGCGCGGCTGTAGTACCCCAGCCCCTCCCAGAGCTTCATCAGCCGGTCGGGCTCCGCCGCCGCGAGCGCCGCGACGTCCGGAAACGCCGCCATGAACCGCTCGAAGTACGGCAGCACTGCCGCCACGCGCGTCTGCTGCAGCATGATCTCGGACACCCACGTCCGATAGGCCGAGACCTCCTCGCGCCACGGGAGCACACGGCGGTTTTCGTCGTACCAGCGCAGCAGCGGCGCGCTGAGCCGGGTTAAGATTTCTGTTTCCTGCGCCATGAATCCCTCCGTCATCCTCTCGTGAAGCGTTCCGCATAGCCGCAGCGGCGGCAGAGCTCCTCCGCCGGGCGGCGCGCGTCAAACCCTGCCTGGATTGCCGCCGCGCGTTCGCCGCGCAGAATGTCCTCCAGCTCCTGCCGGAAGAGATTCCCCAGCGCCAGCTCACCCTCGCCGTCGAGACAGCAGGGGACGACCGTCCCGTCGCAGAGGACGGCCAGCTGCCGCCGCAGCCCGTGGCAGAACTCCACGCGCCGCAGCGGCGCGCCCGGTGCGGGCCAGTCGAATTTTTCCGCGTGCTCTAAAAACAGGTTTGGCCGCAAGGTGCGGTTCCCGCGCCGGTCGACGGGGATGTCCGCGATGCGCCGTCCGCAGCGCCGCTCCAGATAGCGGAGGATCTCCGCGTTCTTCTCCTCCAGCCCGCCCTCGTTCCAGAGCCGCAGCGCGCAGAGCACGCCGCGCTCCGCGAGCCGCGCACAGCCGTCCCAAACCGCGGCGAGATACGTCTCCAGCGGCATGGGCGCGTCGTTGGCCTCGAAGCTGTGGAGCGAGACACTGAGCTTGTGGAGCGCCGGGGCGGCCAGCAGCGTATCGAGTCGCTGCGCGAGCAGCGTCCCGTTCGTCACCAGACAGACGCGAAAGCCCAGCTCCCCCGCGCTGGCGAGGATCTCCGCGAGCTGCGGGTGCAGCAGCGGCTCGCCCAAAACGTGCAGATACAGATAGTCCGTCCACGGCCGCAGCTTCCCCGCGAGGAGCCGAAACTCCTCTGCCGGGAGCATCCGCCGCGCCCGCCGCGTCCCGGGGCAGAAGGCACACGAGAGATTGCAGCAGTTCGTAATTTCCAGATAGATACGGCTGAACATCCCGCCGCCCCCTTTCATATTTTCTTGAATTGTTATTGTACCATACCCGGCGGGGGAAATACAAGGCCGGGGCGCATGGGAACAAAAAATCAGGACCCCCGGCCTGACCGGGGATCCTGATGGGCATGCTCCTTATTTCCTTCTCCGTCCGCCGCCGCGCTTGCCGGACATGTAGCGGTTCAGCTCCGACTGTTTGCTGTCGGAGACGGACATGAACTGCTTGAGCTTGTCCTCAAAGCTCGGTTCCGCCGCGGGCTGCGCCGGCTGGGGTGCGGGGCGGCTCTGCGGCCTTCCGCCGGCGGGACGCGGGCCGCTGTGCATGGGCGGACGCTGACCGCCGGAGGGGCGGGGTCCACCGCCGTGCATGGGCGGGCGCGGCGCGCGCGGCTGCGTCTGCTTGATGGACAGGTTGATCTTCCCCTCCGGCGTGACCGAGAGGATCTTAACCTGAACCTCCTGTCCCTCCGTCAGGAAATCGTGGACGTCGTTTACAAAGGTGGCGGCCACCTCCGAGATGTGTACCAGTCCGGACTTCCCGTCCGGCAGGGCCACGAAGGCGCCAAATTTTGTGATGGTGGTCACCTTACCGGTGACGATGCTCCCAACCGCCAGTTCCATAGATGTCTGTTTTTTCTCCCTTCCTCGTATACGCGGGGATGCTCAGTGGTTCACGTCGTAGAAAATCCGCTCGCCGGACTCCGCAAGGCCCAGCTGGTCGCGGGCAAGATCCTTGACGAACTCCTCGTCGTCGCTCTTGCCGAGGTCGGCCTCCAGCGCGGCATTTTCCTGCTTGCGCTGCTCGACCTGCGCGGCGATCTGCGCCTCCTGCGTGCGCGCGTCGGAGACGCGGCCGTACACGCGGATGACCTGCACGGTCATGACGCCCACCAGAATCAGAATGACCAGAAAGCCGGCAAAATTACGGCGCTTGCCGGTCTTCTTTTTCTTTTGCACGGACATTTCTCCCCTTCCCTTCTTCGCTGCTGCGTTGCATGCGGTGAAACCTCCACCGATACAGTTTCATTGTAGCGCATCTGCGCAGAAAATGGAAGTGTTTTTTCAGGAAGCGGCCTATTTTTTTTGCCGTTTTCAGCGCAAAACGGGCAGGCCTTGCCAGCAGCGCGGCCATCGACGCGGCCGCGCCCGTCCAGAAGCCCCAGAGCGGCCGGAAAATTCCCCGGAACGCCCAGAAATAGAGCACGCACCCCGCCGCCGCGCCCAGCAGCATGTAAAGCCGCAGCTGCCCGCCGCCCACATGCAGCGCAAAGCCCAGCAGCGCCAGCAGCAGCGCAGCGCCGTAGAGCGCGTCGAGCGTGTGCGTCAGCGCGCGGCTGCGCCGCCGCAGGAGCCGCACCGAGCGCAGCAGGTCGTACACGCACCCGCTCAGCCACCCCAGCAGCACCGCCTTGCACAGCGCGGCCAGCTGGGCGGTGACATAGTTCTCCATCCGTCTCAGCCGAACAGACGGCTCAGCAGCGACATGCGCGGCGCGGGCGCGTCCTCATAGCTTACCGCGTCGATCCGCCCGTCGACGTGCATCTCCCCGCCGTCGAGCGAGAGCTTCCCAATGTGCAGACCCTCACCGGAGATCACCATCGTCCCCGCGCAGGTGGCCATGACGATCGTGCTCTCGTCGAACCGCTCCACGTCCTCGACCCCCGACACGGTCAGTCTTTCGCGCCCCTCCAGCTCCAGCCGGTGCGCCAGTCCCGCGCCCATGCTCACTTCATACGGCATAAAAAACGCTCCTCTCCGCCACACAGTTTTCCCTGTATGGTATGAAAGGAGCGCGGCGATTATGACAGGTCGTCCGCCGGAATCTCGCGGTACATCGCGGCGGCGTCCGCCTTGCCGACGTTGTCCTGCACGGACAGCACCTCCACGGCCAGCGTCTTCTGGCCGAAGCGGATGCTGATCCGGTCGCCGGGCCTGACGTCGTAGGACGCGCGCTGCACGCGGCCGTTGACGCTCACGCGCTCGTTGTCGCAGGCCTCGTTGGCCACGGTGCGGCGCTTGATCAGCCGCGAGACCTTCAGATATTTATCCAGCCGCATAAGAAATCCCTCCAATCGAAAACAGACTCAAGACAGGGGCGGCCCGCCGCCCCAAAGTCTCACAGAGTTCGCGCCGCCGCAGCGGCGCGAATAAAATCCAATCCGTTTTTGGCGGCGGCATGTACGCCGCCAAAAACACCCTGCGCGGAGCGAGCGTCGCAGGCCGGCATAGCCAGCCGAGGCGCAGAGCGAAGCGAAACCCATACTCATATGGCGTAACAAAGAACTTTGTTCTTTGTTACGCCATATGAGTAGTGTAGGCCGGTGCGCACACAGCACACCGGCCCGAAAAAACCAATCCTGCGAGCTTACTTCGCCACGGCATCCTTCAGAGCCTTACCGGCCTTGAAGACGGGAACCTGCGTCGCGGCAATCTCGACGGGCTCCTTCGTGCGGGGGTTCAGACCCGTGCGGGCGGCGCGCTTCTTCATCTCGAAGGAGCCGAAGCCCACGAGCTGCACCTTCTCTTCATCCTGCAGCGCAGCGGTGATGGTGTTCAGCGTGGCGTTGATGACAGCCTCGGTGTCCTTCTTGGACAGACCGGCCTTCTCGGCGACGGCGGCGATCAGTTCAGCTTTATTCATGGTGTTTCCTCCTAAATTCATTTCATTCGTACTTTCTTCTTATATCCTAAAACGATATTCTGTATTCTATCGCATTAAGAACGCTTCGATGCATCGTACAGCGCGAGCATTTCCTGCCCTGAGAGATCCGAGACGGCGCGGCCTTGCGCCGCGGCGCCCTCCTCCACCGCGCGGAAGCGGCGGATGAATTTCTCACAGGTCGCGGCGATGGCGGCTTCCGGATCGACCCCGGCAAAACGCGCGGCCTTCACGGCCGCAAACAGCACATCGCCCAGCTCCTCTTCGACGCCCTCGCCGCTCTCCACGGCCTCGTGCAGCTCCTGCACCTCTTCGTCGAGCTTGTCCATCGCGCCGGAGATGTCCGGCCAGTCAAAGCCCGTACCGGCGGCCTTCGCCTGAATCTTCTCCGCGCGCCACAGACCCGGCAGACTATGGGCGACCTCTTCCATCGCCTGCGCGGTGGAGCGCTGTCCCTTCTCGCGGCGCTTGAGCTCCTCCCACGGGAGGGCTTCGCCGTCGCCGAAGACGTGCGGGTGGCGCGAGATCATCTTTCTGCAGACCGCGTCGGCCACGTCGTCAAGCGTGAACGCGCCGCGGTCGGCCTCGAGATCGGCATGAAAAACGACCTGCAGCAAGACATCGCCCAACTCCTCGCGCAGCGCCGCCGCGTCCTCGCGGTCGATGGCGTCCACCACCTCCCACGCCTCCTCCAGCATCTGGCGGCGCAGGGACGCGTGCGTCTGCGCGGCGTCCCACGGGCAGCCGCCCGGCGCGCGCAGCAGATGAACGATCTGCCGCAGATCCTGCAGATCGTAGTGTGCTTTCTCTTCAAAATGTACCATATTTACGCTCCTATTGCAAGGGGTTTTCCCGTATACGCGCAATTTCTTCACCGCAGATGCAGCTTATCCGCGATTTTTTCGCCCTTCGGCAGGGCGAGCAGATCCTCGCGCCGTACCGCGCCCAGCGCGACGGCGAGCACGCCGTAGACCAGCGCCGCGAGCGCAATCGCGCCCAGCACGGCGACGCCGTTTCCGGCCGCGCGGCTGAGCAGGCCATAGACTGCCCGCGCCGTCACGGCCATCACCGCCGTCATGACGAGCGGCTTTCCGAAGATCTCGCCGAGATGCACCTGCGTCGGGATCGAGCGGCGGATGGCCCCAAGGTTCAGCGCCGCGATCAGCCCGTAGCACAGCAGTGTGCTGATCGGCGCGCCGTGGATGCCGATGTCCGGGCGGCTGACAAGCGCAATGCTCGCCGCGATTTTCACCGCGCCGCCCGCGAGCAGCGTCCATACCGGGAGCTTTTCGCGGCCGTAGGCCTGCAGGATACCGCTGCTCGCGACCATCAGGCACACGAACACCGACGCCACGCCCAGCACCGACAGATGCCACGCCGCCGCCGCGGCCTCCTCTGGCCGCGCGGGGTAGAGCAGGTGCAGGATCGGCCCCGCCATGACGGAGAGCCCCACGCCCGCCGGGAGCGCGAGCAGCGCCGTCGCGCGCAGAGCCGCGGCGGCGCACCGCCCGGCGCCCGCCCGATCCTGCCGGCAGAGCGCGGCGCTCACCGCGGGGACGAGACTGATGCTCACGGGGTAGATAAACGACGGCGGCAGGGCAAAGAGCGTCAGCGCGAAGGAATACTCGCCGTAAAGGCCGTTTGCGACCTCCACGCTCAACCCGAGACTGCGCTGCAGCACGCCCATCGACACGGACTGATCGAGCAGCGTCACAAGGCTCATGCCCGCCGAGCCGAGCGTTACGGGGATGCCGATCTCCAGCAACCGCCGCAGGATGAAGCGCCGCCCGTCGGGGACGTCCGTGCCCGTGTCGCTGCGCCCGCTGCGCAGCGTCCAGACCGTCAGCGTCAGCAGCGAGAGAAGCGAACCGGCCGACACACCGAGAATCGCCCCGGCCGCCGCCGTCTCCGGCGGGGCCTGCATCCGCTGCGTCAGCACCCACGCGAGCGAGAGACCCACGATGAGCTTGCTCGACGACTCGATGATCTGGCTCACCGCCGTCGGCAGCATCCGCCCCTGCCCCTGCGTATAGCCGCGGATGGCCGAGAGCAGGCACACGCAGAAGAGCGACGGTGCCAGCGCTCGGATGGCCTGCGCCGCGAGGTCGTTGTGCAGCAGCGCCGCGAGCGCGTCCGGCAGCAGGAGCATCAGCCCGCCGCCGATCAGCCCCAGCACGAAAAACAGACCCAGCGCCACGCGGAAGATGCGCCTGCGCTGGTTGACGCGCCCGAGTGCGTCCGCCTCGGCCACGAGCCGCGACAGCGCCAGCGGCAGACCCACCGTCGACACGGTCAGCAGCACGCTGTAGACATTGTAGGCCGCCTGAAACGGGCCCATGCCCTCTTTGCCAAGCAGGTTTCCCAGCGGAATTTTATAGACCGCGCCGATGAGCTTTGTGATGGCGACGGCCCCGGCCAGAATGGCCGCGCCGCCGAGAAAGCCGCGCCGTTTTCCAGTGGACATAGGTACCCTCCCTTCAAGTTCCTCATGGAAAAGGGGCGAAGCCCACTTTCCCATGAGGAGGATTTCGCTGCGCTCCATGCCTTGCCCCACCGCAAGCGACGGGGCTGCGACACTGCGCTCCGCGCAAGGAATATTTCGCGGCGTACACGCCGCCGCGAAATACGGATTTAACCTTATTCGCGGCTTGCGAGCCGCGAACTCTGTGAGACTGTGAGACTTTTATAGCGAAAATTTGCCCGCTGGGGGGCGGACAAATTCTGGTTTCTTATTTTTGCAGCATCTGCTCGTGGAAGCGGCGGAAGGTCTCGAGGTTTTCCTGAATCTTCTCCGGCCGCGTGATGTACTCGTTGGGGTACTTCGCGTGGAAGACCCGCTCGATGCGGCCGCGCGCGGCGTCCACCATCTTTGTCGAGCCGCCCGCGCCCAGCGAGAGAATGCTGTGCAGCTCCTCCATGATGTAGATATTATACAGCCCCTCGGCCCCGGATATGCACCAGCCCACGTTTTCAAAGCTCCCGGACATGTATTTCTGCCGGTAGAGGTAGTAGGGCGCGAAATCCGCGGCGCGCAGCGCCTCGTTGGCATAGTCCAGCATCTCGCCCACGGCCTCGGCCGAGGGAATCGTGAGGTGCTCGAGGAGGATGCGGCTGCCCTTTTTCAGCGACAACGTGTGCACCGTGATGTTGTCCGCGCCGCACTGCAGGCAGGTGTCGAGCGTCCGGCGGAAGCCCTCGGGCGTGTCCTCCGGGAGCCCCGCGATCAGATCCATGTTCACATGCGGGAAGTTCATCGACGTCGCGAGCTCCATCGCACGCACGATGTCCCCGGGCGAGTGTTTGCGGCCGATGGCTTCGAGCACGCGCGGCTCGAGCGACTGCGGGTTGACGCTGATACGGTTCGTACCGTGGTCGAGCAGCACCTGCAGCTTCTCGCGGTCGATCGTGTCGGGCCGCCCGGCCTCCACGCAGTACTCCGCGCAGTCGGAGAGGTCAAAGCTGCGGTTCAGGTGCGTCAGCAGACGGTCC
The DNA here is from genome assembly GCA_900552475.1 of uncultured Eubacteriales bacterium. Taxonomy (GTDB): domain Bacteria; phylum Bacillota; class Clostridia; order Oscillospirales; family Oscillospiraceae; genus Vescimonas. The sequence continues at coordinate 87,869 of USAC01000001.1, forward strand.
ATCTGCTGGGCTGAGAGCGTCGTCGGTGTGCCGCCGCCCATGTAAAACGACTTCACGCGCAGCCCCGTCTCACGCACCATCCGCGCCGCGTCCGTGATCTCGCGGCAGAGCACGTCGAGATATGGATCCATCAGGCGGAACGTCTTTTCCACCGCCTGCGACACGAAGCTGCAGTACGCGCAGCGCGTGGGACAGAACGGGATCCCGATATAGAGCGAGATCTCATCCGGCGCGAGCGCGCGCTTGGCGCGCAGGCCCGCCTGCGCCGCCTCGATGGCAAGTCTCCGCCGCTCGGGGGAGACATAGTAGGTGTCACGCAGGACACGGTCGACCTCGCGCGGCGACTTGCCCTCCTCGAGCATGCGCCCGGCGAGCTTGCCGGGGCGGATACCCGTGAGCGCGCCCCACGAGGGCGTGACGCCCGTAATTTCGCGCGCCGCCTTGAAGAACGAGAGCTTCACGGCCTTCTGGCGCAGGCGCTCGGCCTCGTAGGGATCCAGCCCCGGCGCGATCGTCTCGCGCGAGATGCCGCGCGCGGTTTTGTCGCCGTAACGGATCGTCGTGACGGCGGTGGTCCATGTTTTTTCCTGAGAGAGAGTGATCCATGCGCAGTTGTCCTCGTCCGGGGCGGCGGGCTCGTAGACGGGCCGCTCCTGCGGAAAGAAGGCAAGCAGGCTCTGCTCGACGGCGTAGCGACTGTCATGGCCGCGGAAAATCAGCTTCATTGCGCCATGCCCTGCTGCATGTAGGGATTGAAGCGGCGCTCAAAGTCGAGGTTCGTCGGCTGCTCGTGGCCGGGGTAGACCTGATAATTTCCCTCGAGCTTTCCGAGCCGCCCGAGCGAGCGCAGCATGGCGCGGTAGTCGCCGCCGGGGAAGTCCGTCCGTCCGCAGGAGCCGCGGAAGAGCGTGTCCCCCGCGAACATCACGTCCCCGACGAGCAGGCACACCGAGCCCGGCGTGTGGCCGGGCGTCTCCAGCACGGAGATCGTGAGCGCGCCGAGCGTCAGCGTGTCGCCGTCCTTATAATAGCGCTGGTTCTTCTCCGGCAGGCGAGCAAACTGCATCTCGCTGCCCACGCCGTCGGTCACGTCCTTTTCACAGATATAGACCGGCAGCTCCGGGTGCCGCTCGAGCATCCCGGCGACGCCCGTGCAGTGGTCAAAGTGGCCGTGCGTCAGGAGAATATACCGCAGCTCGCAGCCCGAGCGCTGCACCATCTGCTCCACGCGCGCGGGCTCGTCGCCGGGGTCGATGACGCAGCAGACCCCCGCCGCGTCGTCGCACAGCAGGTAGCAGTTCGTCATGATCGGGCCGACCTGAATGGAATCGATTTTCATGCTCTGTTTCCTCCTGCCATCAGAGATTGTCCGTGTCAACGATCAGCGTCACGGGGCCGTCGTTCAGGCTCTCGACCTGCATATACGCGCCGAACTCGCCCGTCTCAACGTGCAGCCCCTTGTCGCGGCAGAGCTGCACGAACTTCTCGTAGAGCGGGATGGCGACCTCGGGGCGGGCGGCGGAGAGAAACTCCGGCCGGCGTCCCTTCTTACAGTTGCCGTAGAGCGTGAACTGCGAGACGATCAGCACCTCGCCGCCGACGTCCGTCAGGCCACGGTTCATTTTGCCGGTTTCATCCTCGAAAATACGCAGGCCCGTGAGCTTTTCGGCCAGCTTCACGGCCTGGGCCTCGGTGTCCTCATGGGTGACGCCCAGCAGGATCAGGAAGCCCTCGCCGATCCGGGCGGTCTCTTTTCCGTCGATGCTGACGGAGGCATGCTTCACGCGGGTCAGAACTGCTCGCATAGTGTAACGCTCCTTTTTCTATCAAATATTGTCGAAAACAGTGAATATATTGCTCTTTATCCGGCGGGACGCGTGACGCGCATCACGCCGGAGATCTGCTCGAGACGGCGGATGACGCCGCGCAGCTGCTCGCGGTCGGAGACATCGACGTCCATCGTGATGAGGGTGAAGCCGTCGGGCGTGCTGCGCGCGTTCAGCGAGGAGACACGCGTCTTGATCGCGGCGAGCGCGGTCGACACGTCCATGATCAGGCTCAGGCGGTCCTTCGCTACGACCTGCAGCGCCGTGCGGTAGCTCTCGCGCGTGTTCGTGCCCCAACTGACCTTGATCCAGCGGCCTGCCTCCTCCGGCCGGCGCCGCTCGGGCGCCGCGTTCGGACAGTCCCTGCGGTGGACGGAGACGCCGTACCCGCGGGTGATAAAGCCGACGATCTCGTCGCCCGGCACGGGGGTGCAGCACTTGGAGAACTTCACCAGACAGTTATCGAGCCCCTCCACGACGATGCCCTGCTCCCCGCCCGCGCGGGTGGGGACGGCGGGACGCGTGGCCTCGGGCTTGCCCGCCTCGACGGGCACCTCCGCCTGACGGTCGGCCTGATGCTGCTTGAGAATCTTCTGGATCTCCTCGCGCAGGCGGCCGATGAGCTTCAGGCTCGTCACGCCGCCGTAGCCGATGGCGGCGTACATGTCATCGAGCGTGTTGTAGGCGAGCTTTTTCAGAACGCCCGGAAGATTTTCCTCATTCGTCAGCTCCTTGAGCGTCACGCCCGTGCGCTTGAGCTCGGACTCGAACGAGGCGCGGCCGTTGACGATGTTCTCGTCGCGGTGCTCGCGCTTGAACCACTGGCGGATCTTCGAGCGGGCGTTGCTCGAGCGGGCGATCTTCACCCAGTCGCGGCTCGGCCCGTGGGCGGTCTTGGCGGTGATGACCTCGACGATATCGCCGTTTTGCAGGCGGTAGTCAAACTGCACCAGCCGGCCGTTCACCTTCGCGCCGACCATGTGGTTGCCGACGGCAGAGTGGATGTTGTAGGCAAAGTCGATGGGCGTCGCGCCGCTGGGGAGGTTAATGACGTCGCCCTGCGGCGTGAACACGAACACCTCGTCGGAGAACATGTCCACCTTCAGCGAGTGGATGAAATCCTCGGCGTCCGCGCCCTCCTGATTTTCGAGCAGGCGGCGCACCCACTCGTAGTTCTGCTCATCGCCCGCGCCCTGTCCGTTCTGCTTGTACTTCCAATGTGCCGCGATGCCGTATTCGGCGACCTCGTGCATCTCCTTCGTGCGGATCTGTACCTCGAAGGGGATGCCGCTCTCGCCGACGACGGTGGTGTGCAGGCTCTGGTACATGTTGGGCTTGGGCGTACCGATATAGTCCTTGAAGCGGCCGAGCACAGGCTTATACAGGTCGTGGATCACGCCGAGGACATTGTAGCAGTCGGCGACGGTGTCGACGATCACGCGGAAGGCGAACAGGTCAAACACGTCGTCGAGGGACTTGTTCTGCGTGTACATCTTGCGGTAGATGGAGTAGGGGTGCTTCATGCGGCCGTAGACATAGCCATCGATCCCGACCTGCTTGAGCCGGGAGGTGATCTGGTCGTGGATGGACGCCATGAAGCCGTCGTACTCCGCGGCCTTCTCGTCGAGCGCCTCGACGATCTCCTGATAGCCGACCGGGTCGAGGTACTTCAGCGACAGATCCTCCAGCTCCCACTTCATCTTCTGCATGCCGAGCCGGTGGGCGATGGGGGCGTAGATCTCCATCGTTTCAAACGACTTCTGTTTCTGCTTCTCCGGGGTCTGGTACTCCATCGTGCGCATGTTGTGCAGGCGGTCGGAGATCTTGATGAGGATGACGCGGATGTCCTTGCTCATGGCGAGGAGCATCTTGCGCAGGTTTTCCATCTGCTCCTCGGCCTTGGAGGTATAGTGCACGCGCGTCAGCTTGCTGACGCCCTCGACGAGGTTGGCGATGGTGGGGGAGAACAGCTCGGCGATCTGCTCATGCGTGGCCGCGGTGTCCTCGATGGTGTCGTGCAGCAGCGCCGCGGCGATGGACTCCGAGTCCAGATGCAGCTCCTCGGCCACGATCTGCGCCACGGCGAGCGGATGGGTGACAAACGGCGAGTTGTCCTTGCGGAGCTGGCCCTCGTGGGCCTTGTCGGCAAATTCAAAAGCCGACCGGATCAGGTCAAAGTTCGCGCTGGGGTTGTACCCGCGCACCGTTTCAACCAGATGGTCAAAGCTCTCCTGTACGGTCATTGCGTATCACCTCCTGAATGGGTTGCGTGGAGCGTCCGCTGCAGCGTCTGCAGATAGGCGGACTCCTCCAGTGATATTTTCCTGTCCCCGCGCGTAAGACGCAGCGTCAGATCGTCGCCGCTGCGCGCGAGGGAAACGAGCCCGCGCTCCCGGAAAATCTCCAGACAGAACGCCGCGCGCAGGAACGGCTCGGCTCCGGGCAGCTCCTCGGCCAGCACGCGTATGTAGGGGAGGTACGGCGTCTGCACCCCTTCTTTCGGGACGGTCCGCTCTAGCATGCGCCACAGGCGCACGAACTGCTCGCGTGAGGGCAGCAGGCGCACCGCCTCCTTCGGCAGGAGCGTTTCCCCTGCCATGCACCGCTCCATCAGGTGGAGCGACTCGCCCTCCCGCGCGCTGCCGCAGAGGGAGGGGCGGATGTCCACAATCTGCATCTGGACGCTGCGATTGCCGCGGAACTCGTTTACCTGCAGGTAAAACGCCGCGTCTACGCGGCAGCCCGTGCGGCAGCCGCACTGCTCCGCCGTCGCGGAGAAGAAAATCCCGTCGAACTGGGCGCTGCCCTTGCTCAGGCGCACCTTGAGATGCCGGTTCTGGCCGACGTTCTGCGCCCGGTCGAGCGTTGCCCCCTGCAGGCAGAAGAGCGGGCGGCTGTTGCCCGCGCCGTACGGCTCGAGCGCGTGCAGCTCCTCCACCTCCTGCAGCGTGACGCGCCCCGGGTGCAGGATCGGGACGTCCACGTCCAGCACGGAAACGGGCGTCTGCCCGCCGCAGAACTTGCGCGCGTACTGGTTCATCCGCGCGCGGAAGGCAGGGATATTGCCCTCCTCAATCGTGAAGCCCGCGGCCAGCTCATGCCCGCCGAAGCCAAGCAGAAGATCCTGACACGACTCGAGCGCCGCGAACAGGTTGAAGCCGCCCCAGCTGCGGCACGAGCCCTTGCCCACCCCGTCGCTGAGGTGGATCATGAAGCTCGGACAGGCGTATTTTTCCGACAGGCGCGAGGCGACGATGCCCACCACGCCCTGGTGCCACGCATCGGACGAGAGCACGAGCGCGTAGCGCTCCTCCTCCGGCAGGTGCTCAATCATCTCGAGCGCCTGCGCGTAGATCTCCTGCTCGACGCTCTGGCGCTCGCGGTTGAGCGCGCACAGCTCCCGCGCGAGGCGCGCGGCCTCTGCCGGGTCGGACGAGAGCAGGAGCTCGGCGGCCTTGTCCGCCTCACCCATGCGCCCGGCGGCGTTGATGCGCGGGGCGAGCACGAAGCCGATCTGCACGGACGTCACCGCCTTTTCGGACAGCCCCGCCTCCTGCAACAGTGCGTGCAGGCCGATGAAGTCGGAGTGGTCAATCGAGGCCAGCCCGCGCGAGACGAGCGTGCGGTTCTCACCCGACATCTGCATGACGTCCGCGACCGTGCCGACGGCCGCGAGCGTGCAGTAGCGCGAGACGAGAGCTTCCTCCCGGTCCGGCCCGGCCAGCGCGAGCACGAGCTTGAGCGCCACGCCGCACCCAGCGAGGTGCTTGAACGGATACGAACAGTCCGGCCTGTGCGGGTCAACGACGGCGACCGCGTCCGGCAGCGTCTCCTTGCACTCGTGGTGGTCGGTGATGACCACGTCCATGCCGAGGGACCTGGCGAAGGCGACCTCCTCCACGCCGGTGATGCCGCAGTCGACCGTGATGAGCAGGCTCACACCCTTCTTGCGCAGCGCGGCAATGGCGTCGCAGGACAGGCCGTACCCGTCCTCGATGCGCCGGGGGATATAGTGCAGACAGTCGGCCCCGCGGTTTTTCAGATAGTCCACGAGGATCACCGTCGCGGTGATGCCGTCCACATCGTAATCGCCGAACACGGCCATGCGCTCCCCGTCGGCGAGGGCGCGGCTGATGCGCCCGACCGCGCGGTCCATGTCGCGCATGAGCCGGGGATCGTAGATCAGGCTGTGCTCCTGGGCGAGGAAGGCAGCCGCGTCCGCGGCGGTCGTGATCCCGCGCGAGACGAGCACCGCCGAGACGAGGTAGGGGTATCCCGCCTCCGTCAGCCGGCGCACCGCCTCGGTTGAGACGGTTGGAATCTGCCACTTTTCAAACTTCACGCCCCGGACGCCTCCTTCCTTTTTCAAATTGCGGCCGACGGCCGCAGTGATTGGCAATACTATAATATTTTATTATAACAAACGTGCCGGAAAAGGTAAAGGGCAAAGTGGACGGATTTTTACGCCGCTGGGGGGATATAGGGATCATAGCATAGCCGCCCCAACGTGTTTTTTAGCCGCAGGACGCCCCATCCGCCGCCGCGGACGGCTCCGCGCGGTGAAAAGCGCCGGAGAAGCGCCGCCCATGCGCCAATTCTGCCCGAAAATGCCCCCTTTTGTGCAGAAAAACGCTTGCGCACGCGCGGGGATTATATTATAATGCAGGCAAGAAATCAATTAACGATAAGGAGTGCTTATGAACCGAATCAGCAAGGAAAATTACTATCTCGACATCGCCCAGACCGTGCTTGAGCGGGCGACGTGCCTGCGCCGGGTCTATGGCGCCATCATCGTGAAGAACGACGAGATCATCTCCACCGGCTATAACGGCGCGCCGCGCGGGCGCAGGAACTGCGTGGACATGGGCTTTTGCACCCGCGAGGCGCTGAAGGTGCCGCGCGGCGAGCGGTACGAGCTCTGCCGCAGCGTCCACGCCGAGGCGAACGCCATCATCTCCGCCAGCCGCCGCGACATGGTCGGCGGGACGCTCTATCTCGTTGGCCGCAACGCCCAGACGGGGGAGATCCTCTCGGACGCGACCTCCTGTCCCATGTGCCGCCGCCACATCATCAACGCCGGGCTCGAGCGCGTCGTCATCCGCCAGACGCCGGAGAAGTTCGAGGTCGTCCGCGTACAGGACTGGGTCGACGGCGACGATCTGAGCCTGCCGGAAAAAATATAAAAAAGTCTCACAGAGTTCGCGGCGCCGCAGCAGCGCAAAAAACACTTTGCGCGCAGCGTAGTGTCGCAGGCCAGCAAAGCTGGCCGAGGCATGGAGCGGAGCGAAATCTATTTTTCCCAAAGGGCATAGCCCTTTGGAAAAATCAAAAACGGATGGATGCACATTTTGTGCATCCATCCGTTTTGTCCGTTTTTTGTGTTTATTCCGCCGTGGGGCGGAGGATGTCACGTGCGACGGGGGTGTAGAACAGCCGCTCCGCTTCGGCAAAGCCGCGGGTCTGGCCGAGGATCCACATGAGCTTGGCAACGGCGGCCTCGGTCGTCATGTCATAGGCCTCGAGCAGGTTCATGCTGCTCTTGAGCCGCCCGCCGACGTGGTAGACGGTCAGGTCGCTGCCCTCATTCGGCACCTGCGTCGTCATGACGACGATCTTGCCGCGCGCGACCGCGCCGCGCAGAATCGCGTCGAGCCGCCCGCCCTCGTAGTCCGGCAGGCCGCCGACGCCGAAACTCTCGATAATCAGACCGTCATAGCGCTCAAGCATGAATGCAGCAAGCTCGTCCTCCACGCCGGGGATGAGCTTGAGCAGGCCGACATGCGGGTCGAGCCGGTCGTAAAACACCGGGCGCTCGAGCGACTCGCAGCGGATATACTGCAGCAGGCGCTCGTCCTGCAGCACGGCGAGATCGGGGAAATTCACGCTCGAAAATGCCTGAAAGCTCTTGGAAAACGTCTTGCGGGCGCGGGTGCCGAGGATGACCTTGCCATTGAAGACGATCTGCACGCCGCCGCAGCCGCGGCAGGCATAGACAAACGCGTCGGTGAGGTTGCGCTTGGAGTCCGTCCCGTCGAACCAGATCGGCTTCTGCGCGCCGGTGAGGACGATGGGCTTGGGACTGCCCTGAATGAGATAGCTCAGCGCGGCGGCGGTATAGGCCATGGTGTCGGTGCCGTGGCTCACGACGAAGCCGTCGTAGTCGTCATAGCGCTCGCGGATGGCGCGGGCGAGTCCCTGCCAGTGCGCGGGGCGGAGGCTCGTGCTGTCGAGACTGTAGAGCTGCAGGCAGTCGACCTCGCACAGCTCACCGATGCGCGGGACGGCGGCGAGCAGCTGCTCGCTGCTGATCTCCGGGGTCAGTCCGTCGGGCGACATCTCGGAGGCAATCGTGCCGCCGGTGCCGATCATGAGAATATGCTTCAAATGTCCTCCTTACAGGTCGCGGTGATCCATCGCCGCAAGGCCGAAGCGCACCGCCTGTTCAATGGCCGCGCGATCCTCCGGGGCGGCGGACTCGAGCTGGCGGTGCATCTCCTGCAGGAACAGACCCCGCAGGGAGTCCTCTCCGCAGCGCGCCCAGAGATCCTCCGGCGCGCGTGTCTCGTCGCGCAGCTCCAGCTGGAAAAAGCGATCCTCAAGACAGCTCTGCAGCGCGGTGAGCGAGAAGTCCTCCGTGCGCTCGCCGGTGAGGATGATGCGGTAGATGTCCTCCTGCGTCCGCAGCGGGAGCAGGCGCTCAACGGCGTCGAGCGGTGCGGCATCCGTGACGTCGGCTCGGAGAATCTGGTAGTGCCGCCGGGCGAAGGGGACAAACGCCATGTCCGCCCCGTTGGGTCCGACCTCGCCGAAGAGAAAGCCCTTCTCCCCCAGCTCGTCGAAGCCGCGCCCCTCCGGACAGCCCGGATACGCAAACGTTGTCCGCCCCGCGTGCAGCACACCGGAGAAGGCGTGCGTGTGCCCGAGGGCGAGGTAGGAAATTCCCGTCTCGCCGATCTGCGCGGGCGTGATGGGGCGGTAGCGGCTGTCGGGCGCGCTGAGGTCGGCATGCAGCACCATCAGGTGCGTGCGCCCGTCGTCGGGGCAGCGCACCGCCGTGAGCGCGCTGCCGTCCGCCTCCTCCGCCGCAGTGAAGGCCGCGCCCCAGACGGCGCAGCCCAGCTCCGGCTCGTCCACGCAGACGGGGCGGCCGGAGGTGAAGATGTGGACGTTTTCCGGCCACGCCGCCGCGCCCCACGGGCCGTGCGCGGCGTAAAAATCGTGGTTGCCGGGGGCGATGAACACGCGCCCGTGGAAGCGCCCGAGCGCGTCCGCCAGCTCCTGCGCCGTCTGGCCGTAGAGATTGTCGGAGTCGAAGAGATCCCCGGCCAGCAGCATCAGCTGCGCGCCGTGGTCATTCGCCCACTCGACGAGCCGCGCGGGAATCCCGCGGCTCTCCCGGCGGCGCAGACGCGCCTTCTCCTCGGGGAGCGCGCCGAAGGCGCTGTCGAGGTGGAAATCCGCCGCGTGAAGAACCTTTACCATGTTACTGCTCACTCTGCCACGCCTTGCACACATCGACCCACGCGGCGAAGTTTGCGCCGCAGCAGCGCTCGAGCTCGTCACACGTCAGCTCAATGGCGCTCGCGGCGCTGCCAACGGCGGGAAACACCGTCTCGAAGCGCCTGAGCGACACGTCGAGATACGTCTTGACGTCCGCGGGCAGGGCGAACGGGCACACGCCGCCGACGGCGTGGCCGATGCGCTCGATGGCCTCGTCGGGCGTGAGCATTTTGGCCTTCGTGCCGAAGAAGTGCTTATACTTGCTGTTGTCGATCTTCGCGTCGCCCGCGGCGACGATGAGGATCGGATCCTCGCCGATCTTGAAGCTGAGGGTCTTGGCGATGCGCGCCGGCTCGACGCCGACGGCGACGGCGGCCAGCTCCACGGTGGCGCTGGAGACCTCAAATTCGCGCATGCGGTCGGCTACGCCGAAGGGCTCGAGATAAGCCCGGACTTTTTCTACGGACATGTGTGTTTCTCCTTCTCTGTCTGTTTGTTATTATCGGATGTCGACGCGCTCGACACCGGTGCAGAGCCCGGTATCGCTTTCGAGCGTGAAAATCGCGCCCTGCGCCTTGCAGGGGCCGTCCGCCGCGCGGTAGCGGCCGGGCAGCCCACCCAGAAATGTCTCGACCGACTGCTCGGGGCGGATGCCAATGACGGACTCGATCGGCCCGGTCATGCCGAGGTCGGTGATATAGCCCGTCCCCTTCGGCATCACGCGCTCGTCGGCGGTGGGGACATGGGTGTGCGTCCCCCAGACGGCGGACACGCGCCCGTCGAGATAGTAGCCGAGGGCGAGCTTTTCGCTCGTGGCCTCGGCGTGGAAGTCCACGAGCGTGAACGTGGGCTTCTCGCCGCCGGAGAGAAGCCGGTCGGCGGTTGTAAACGGGTTCTCGGCGTGGAAGTCGAGGTCACAGCGGCCGATGAGGTTCATCACGCCGATCTGCACGCGGCCGCAGTCGTACACGCCCCAGCCGCGGCCGGGGACGCGGTTTGTGAAGTTCGCGGGGCGCAGGATATAGGGGCAGTCGTCGAGGTAGTCGGCGATCTGCATGCGCCCCCACGTGTGGTTGCCGAGGGTGATGACGTCGGCGCCGGCGGCGAAGAGATCCTCCGCCTGCTCGGGCGTTAATCCGACGCCGGAGATATTTTCCCCGTTGACGACGGTGAAGTCGATGCCGCAGAGCCGCTTCAGCTCCCGCAGCCGGCGCGCGAGGTGGCGCACGCCCGTCTCGCTCGTCACGTCGCCGAGGGCGAGAATGTGGTATTCCATCGCGCTCCTCCCCGGTCAGTCAAACGAGCGGTCGGAGCGCAGCTCGACATCGAGCCGCAGCGTCTGGCCGTCGCGCTCGACCGTCAGGTGCATCACATCACCGATGCTGAGCCCGCGGCGCGCGGCCATGAGGTCGCTCGTCGTGCGGATGGTCTGGCCGTTCGCGGCGGTGATGATGTCGCCCGCCTGCATCCCGGCCTCGTCCGCGCCGGAGCCGTCGATGACGGAATAGACCTCGAGCGCGGTGCCGCTGCCGACGGCGACGGTCGTGACGGTGATGCCGAGGGAAGGCGTCCCGCGGAACTCACCGTAGGCGATGATGTCGTTTACGACGAAGCAGGCGCTCCCCATCGGGATGGCGAAGCCAAGCCCCTCAACGGTGGCCTCGTTTTCGTCGCTGCCGGTGCCGGACATTTTCAGCGTGTTGATGCCGATCACCTGCCCGCAGGCATTGATGAGCGGGCCGCCGGAGTTGCCGTTGTTGAGCGCGGCGTTCGTCTGCAGGAGGGTCATGGTCTTGCCCTCAACCTCAACCTGGCGGTTGATGGCGGAGATGATGCCGTCCGTAAACGTCCCGCGCAGCTCCACGCCGAGGGGGTTGCCGATGGCATAGACCGTGTCGCCCACGCTGCACAGGTCTGAGTTGCCGAACTCCGCCGTGGGGAGGTCGGTCTGCGTCTCGGCATAGAGCACGGCGAGATCCTCTTCCTCGTCGTAGCCGACGAGCTTCGCCTCGAGCGTCACGCCGCTGCTGAGGGCGACGCGGCAGCTCTTGCCGCCGGAGATGACGTGCGCGTTCGTGACGATATAGCCGTCCGCCGTCATGATGACGCCGGTGCCGACGGAGGCGGTGCCCTTGCTCTCGTCCTCCATGGCGATGACCGTGACGACGGCGGGG
>USAC01000002.1 GCA_900552475.1 uncultured Eubacteriales bacterium
CCCCCCCCCCCCCCCCCCCCCCGCCCCCCCCCCCCCCCCCCCCCCCCCCCCCCCCCCCCCCCCCCCCCCCCCGGGGGTATACGCCGCGCGTGCGCCGGTAGATCCAGTGCAGCGGCAAGTACAGAAGCGGTGCCAGAGGCACAATCAGCAGCAGCTCGCGCCCGGTGAGCGCCGCCGCCGCGGCGAAGGCCGCGCTGCCGTGGCGGTAGATCTGGCTGAGCGCCTGCAGCACGTCCGTCACGACGAGCGCCAGCGCCGCGCCGACCATCGAGCACCAGAAGCCCGGCATGATGAGCTTGCGCGCGATGAAGTTCACGAGCAGCCCCGCGATGAGAAACGACAGCGTATACAGACACGGCATCGCCGCCGGCATCGTCAGGTCGCACACAAGGCCGAAAACCAGCCCGTAGAACGCGCACTCGCGCTGCGGCTCCCACACGGCGATGATCCCCGCCAGCAGCGGCAGGGCGAAGGGGTGGATGTCGAGCAGATGGATGTGCGTGAGCACCAGACTCTGCAGCAGCACGAGCAGCAGCGTCACGGCCGCGTACAGCAGCCATTTCATGAGAAAGTCCCGTCGAGTCATGCGCGCCCCCTCAGTCCACGATGTCGAAGTGCGTGATGACGAACACCTCGGTCAGCTGGTTCATGTCGACGAGCGGGGCGATGACGGCGTATTTCGTCAGGCCGTTGTCGTCCGTGCGCACCTCCTCGACCGAGCCGATGCCGAGCCCCGAGGGGTAGTATCCGCCGAGACCGGAGGTGAGCAGCAAATCGCCGTTGACCAGCCCCGACTCATCCGACAGGTACGACAGCTTCAGCCGCCCCTGCTGCATGAGGGAGAGGTCGCCCATCGTGACCGTCACCTCGCCCGTGCGGAAGACCTTCGCGCCGAGCTGCGAGTCCGTGTCGAGGATCGTCGTGACGGTGCTCCAAGTCAGACCCGCGTCCGTGATGACGCCGACGAGATAGCCCTCTTCGTTCACGACGCAGTCGCCGATGGCGATGTCGGAGGAGGTGCCCTTGCTGAGCGTCATGGCCGAGCTCCAGTTGCTCGTGCTGCGCTCGATGATGTGGGCGGATTCAAACGAGAAGTCCTGTCGCTGCTGGCGCAGGTTCAGGAGCGTGCGCAGGCGGGCGTTCTCCTCACTGTCGGTCTGCGCCTGGCGCACCTGTTCCTCGAGCTCCGCGTTCTTCTTGCGCAGCTCCGCGTTTTCCTGCTTGAGCGTGTCGACGCTCTGGAAGTGCTCGGAGATCGAGCCGAACCAGCCGCCGACCGACGCCGCGGCCGAGCGGAACGGCTGCGTCACAACGCCCGCGGCGTTGTGGAGAAACCCCGTCGTCGACCCCATCGAGGACAGCACGCACAGCACCACCGCGATCAGCGTCGCCGCGGCGAGGATCCAGATGCCGTTTTTGGAAAAGAATTTTTTCATGTTGTCGGTTCCTCAGTCCAGTAGATTCACGCCGACCTGCGCGAGCATCCGGCTCAGCAGCAGGACGGGCAGGCCCATGACGTTAAAGAAGTCCCCGTCGATCCGCTCGACGAGCAGCGCGCCCTGTCCCTGCACGCCGTAGGCCCCGGCCTTGTCCATCGGCTCGCCGCCGCGGATATAGGCGCGCAGCTCCGCCTGCGACGCGGGGCGGAAGTAGACGTCCGTCGCCTGCGCGCGGGTGAGAACCGTCTCCCCGCGGCGGACGGTCACGCCCGTGCAGACCGTGTGGTGCCGTCCGGCGAGCGCCGTCAGCATCGCGAGTGCTTCTTCTTCGCCGTGCGGCTTTCCGAGCCGCTTGTCATCCAGAAACACCATCGTGTCGGCGGTGATGATGATGTCGTCCGCGGCGCAGAGCCGCGCCGCCGCATCGGATTTCTCGCGCGAGATGTAGCAGACCGTCTCCTCCGGATTCAGCCCCGCGGGGTACGTCTCCTCCACCTGCGGCACGACGACCTCGAAGTCCTTCACGCCGATGCGCCCGAGCAGCTCCTGCCGCCGGGGGGAGCCGGAGGCCAGAATGATCTTCGCCATGCCCGTCACCTGCCCGTCGAGCCGAGACCGCCCGCGCCGCGCGCCGTCTCGTCGAGCTCGTCGACAAAGCGCAGCGCCGGGAGGATCACGGGGGAGATCATCATCTGCGCGACGCGGTCGCCGGGCTGGATGGTATAGGGCTCGTCGGAGAGGTTAATGAGCCCCATGCCGACCTCGCCGCGGTAGTCGCTGTCGATCACGCCCACGCCGTTTGAAAGGGCGATGCCCTTCTTGATGCCCAGCCCGCTGCGCGCGAACACGAGCGCGACGTAGTCCTTCGAGGGCAGCGCGATGGCGATCCCGGAGGGGATGACGCGCCGCTCGCCGGGCTGCAGCGTGACGGGCTCATCGAGACACGCGCATAGATCCATCGCCGCCGCGCCGTCGGTCGCGTAGTGCGGCGCGGGGAAATCTCTGCCGACCTTGTCGGACAGAGCCTTGATTTTCAGTTCCATCATATCGAAAAAACGCTCCTGATTTAAAAACTAATTGTAAAATTTCTGTGAAATATAACAGTCTGTATCACTCAACGCCCCGGTAGAACAGCCCGCGGGTGTATTTCTCCGGCGCGTAGTCGCCCTCGCCGCGGTAACGCCGCAGTATGGCGGCGCACTCATCCGCCGTCTCCGTCGTGAAGCGCAGGCGCGCGCTTGTCAGTCCGCACCCGCGCCACTCGGCCTTGTCGGCGAGGAAGAGGGGCAGGCTGTTCTCGATCTCGTTGCGGCAGCCGTAGACGCACTGCACGGGGAACTGCGCCCCCGTCCGGTCGGTCAGGGTGCTGCCCGCGCCATGGCGGCAGCCGACGTTATTCTTTGTGATGCAGTTTTCCATCACCATCAGCGGCAGCCGCCCGTAGACGATCCCCTCGCAGGGGAGGAGCTTCGCGAGGTCGCGCACCTGCTGGTGGCGCAGCTCGAACGAGACCGTCGCGCTCGCGAGCCCCAGCTCACGCAGAAACGCCAGCGCGCGGGAGTTGAACACGTTCAGCCCGAAGTCGCCGCGCACCTCCAGCCCCAGCCCCTCCACGATGGGGAGGTGGCCGAGGTTGCCCACTGCCACGGCAGACAGCTGCGGGAAGCGCTGCAGCTTTTCGCGGAAGAGTGCCTCGTCCTCCGTGCGGAACACGCGCGGGAGCACGGCACAGAGCTTCGTGCGCGCGGCGTACCGGTCGAGGTCGACCTCGTCCAGGATCTCAAGCGGCAGATACAGCATCGCGCACCCGGCGAGCGCGTCGCTCAGCTGATCGGCGCGAGAGACGGAGCAGGTGAGCTGCGGCTCGCGCGGCCCCGGCGCCGCCGGGGGCAGGGGCGTGACCGCCGCCGTCCGCCGTTCGGGTACGGCCGTGAGCGCCCGCTCCAGCGCCGCGAGCGCGTCGCGCCGCAGGGCGTTCACCGCACTCGCCGGGAGCATCAGCCCCTCGCCGAGCGCGACGTTGCAGCGCTCCACGCGGAAGGCCGTGCCGCCGGTCTTACCCAGCCGCGTCTGCAGCTCCTCCGCCGTCAGCGCGCGGCTGCGCGCCGCCTCGGGGACGGGGCCCTCAACCGCCGCGGCGCAGCCGCCGCAGACGGCCTCCAGCTGCGCGGGCTGCCCCGCGCGCACCGTGCAGCGCAGCGTGACCGCGCGGGGTCGGTTTTCTTGTCCGTTTTCATAGCGCTTGCGCACCTGCGCGAACCAGTCCTCCGGCCAGCGGGCGTCCTCGGGGCGGACGCCGAACATGTCCGCGCCCGTTCTCCCGCGCCAGTATCCGTCGGTGAAGCCGCTGCGCGAGAATGCGCGCTCGAGCTGCTGCGATTCCTCGCGCGTCGGGGCGCGCCGCTCGTCGATGAGCCGCCGGTAGATCCCGGTGATGACGGCCACATACTCCGGCCGCTTCATCCGCCCCTCGAGCTTGACGCACGCGACGCCCATCTGCTCCATCTGCCGCAGATAGTCCGAGAGGTTCGCGTCCTTCAGGCTCAGCGGGTGCCCGCCGCGGCACGGGCCGTCCACCCCGTAGGGCAGGCGGCAGGGCTGGGCGCACGCGCCGCGGTTGCCGCTGCGCGAGCCGATGACCGCGCTCATCTCGCACTGCCCGGAGTAGCACATACAGAGCGCCCCGTGGCCGAAGACCTCGACCTCCGCGGGACACGCGCGGCAGATCGTCTCAATGTCCCGCGCGCTCAGCTCCCGCGCGAGCACGCCGCGCTCCATGCCGAGCTTCGCCGCGAAGTTCGCGCCGCCGAGGGTGAACAGGCTCATCTGCGTGCTCGCGTGCAGGGGGACGTCCGGCGCGGCCTCGCGCGCCATGTGCCAAAGGCCCCAGTCCTGCACGAGCACGGCGTCGACCCCCATGGCAGAGGCCTTTTTCAGCGCGTCCGCCGCCTGCGGCAGCTCCCGGTCGGTGAGCAGCGTGTTGAGCGTCAGATAGACCTTTACCCCGTGGAGGTGACAGTAGTGTACGGCGGCGGCAAAGTCGTCGTCCGTGAAATTTTTCGCGCTGCGGCGGGCGTTGAACGCGCCGAAGCCCATGTAGACGGCGTCCGCGCCGCTCTGTACGGCGGCCTCAAGCGCCTCGCGCGAGCCGGCGGGCGAGAGAAGCTCCATCGATGCCTTCTCCATCACTTGCGGTTTTGCTGGTGGCCCTGCTGGTTCTGCGCCTTGAAGAGCTGGCGCTTGAGATCGGAGATCTCGTCGAGATAGGACTTGATCTGGCGGCGCAGGTTCTCCGCCGCGTCCTGCGACTTGAGCAGCTCGTCGGTCAGATTGACCGCCGCAAGCACCGCCGCGTCGCTGCGGCTGACCTTGGCGTCCGTCAGCTGGGTCATGCGCTTATCCACGATGCCGCAGACCTTCTCCATGTAGGCGGCGTTCTCGTCGGCGACGAAGGTATACTCCTCGCCCGCAATCGTCATTGTCACTTTGTTTGCCATAGGGTGACCCTCCTTTATTTCCTCACGGCCACGCGCCGCGGCGCATGGCTCCGCAGATAGCTATACAGATTAATTATAGCACAAAATCCGGCCGGGAAAAGAACTTTCTGGCGAAATGCTGAATTTTCTGAAAAAACGCGCGCCGCCGCTTTACGGCGCGGGGGATTTCGTGTAAAATAAAAGGCTAAAGGATTGAAACGAAACGGAAAGGGGGCGGCGTCATGGCCGGATATATTCTGCGGGACGGCGAAAAGAGCGTCGTCCTGCGTGCCGATCAGATCGACCGGCTGCTTGGCCGGGGCGACGGGGACGCGGCGCTGCTCTACCTCTGCCTGCTGCGAAACGACGGCGCCATCGAGCCGCAGCGCCTGATGCAGAGCCTGCGCTTCAGCGAGCTGCGCCTGCGCGCGGCGGAGACGGCGCTGCAGGAGCTGGGGCTGATCGACCGCCCCGTCCGGCCGCAGCCGCAGGAGCCGGCGCAGGAGCCGGTCGCCTACACGACCGAGGAGGTGCGCCGCGCGCTCGAGGAGGACGGCGAGTTCCGTATGCTCACCGACCAGACGCAGAATCTGCTCGGCAAGAGGCTCAACACGACCGACCTCAAGAGCCTCATGAATCTATACAGCGCCGTCGGGCTCCCGGCGGACGTCATTTTCCTCCTCGTGAGCCACTGCGTCGACCGCACGGAGCGGCGCTACGGCCCGGGCCGCCGCCCGACGATCCACCAGATCGAGAAGGAGGGCTACTACTGGGCGCAGCAGGGCCTGTTCGATCAGGAGAGCGCCGCGGCGTACCTGCGCGAGTACAAGGCGCGCCAGTCGAAGCTCGCCGCGTATATGCAGGTGCTCCGTCTCGGCGACCGCCGCCCCATCCCCGCCGAGGAGAAGTATATCACCGGCTGGATGAACATGGGCTTCCCGCCGGAGACGGTGGCCATCGCCTATGAAAAGACGATCCTGAAAAAGCAGGAGCTGAACTGGCGCTATCTCAACGGGATCCTGCGCCGCTGGCACGAGGAAAACCGCCACACACCGGAGCAGGCCGCCGACGAGGGACGCAGCCGCGGCAAGCAGCCCGCCCCCACGCAGCAGCAGAACACGGCGGTGGAAAAGTACCTGAAGTGGTGAGGAGGGAGAAGCGATGTCATACGACGGAAAAATCATGCGCCGGGCGCTCGCCCGGTTTTCGGAGGACAAGCAGCGCCGCCAGAACCAGGCCGACCAGCGCCGCCGCGCCCTCTTTGCACAGGAGCCGCGCCTTGCGGAGATAGACCGCGAGCTGCGCGGCACGATGAGCCGCATCATCTCTTCGGCGCTGCGCCGCGGGACGGATCCCGTCCCCGCCATCCGCGTCATCCGCGACGACAACCTCAGCCTGCAGCGCGAGCGCCGCGAGCTGCTCGAAAAGCTCGGCTATCCCGCCGACTATCTCGAGGAGCGCCCCCGCTGCCCGCTCTGCGGCGACACGGGATACCGCGACGGGCGCGTCTGCTCGTGTCTGCAGAGCTACTATGCCCGCGAGCAGATTCAGGAGCTCTCGCGCATGCTCGACGTCGGCTCACAGAGCTTCGAGACGTTCCGGCTGGACTATTATTCCCCCGACCGCGGCAGTCTCAGCCGCTCCCCGCGCGAGACGATGGAGCACCACCTCGCCGTCTGCCGCCGCTATGCCGACCGTTTCGGCCAGGAGGGCGGCAATCTCCTGCTCTTCGGCGCGCCGGGGCTGGGGAAGACGTTCCTCTCGGCCTGCATCGCGCGCGTCGTGAGCGAGGACGGCTATTCCGTTGTGTATGATACGGCGTCGCACATCTTCTCCCTGCTCGAGGACGCGAAGTTCCGCCGCGGGGACGAAGACGACGAGGAGACTCGGCGCCTCGACCAGTGCGACCTGCTCATCATCGACGATCTCGGCACGGAGATGAACAGCACGTTCGTCCAGAGCGCGCTCTATCAGCTCATCAACGGCCGCCTGCTCGGCATGAAGAGCACGATCATCAGCACGAACCTCACCCCCGAGGACATCGGCCGACGCTACTCGCAGCAGGTCTATTCCCGCATCGAGGGGGAGTATACGATCCTGCCGTTCATCGGGACGGACATCCGCCAGCTCAAGCGCCAGCGCGGCGAGAAGTGATATTTATATAGGTGTGGAAACGTCCTCGGCTTTCGCCGGGGACGTTTTTTGCGTGTAATGGCGTGGCTTTCAGTAGAAATTTGTAGGGCGGAGCCTGTGTGACCCGCTGCGTTTAAACGGCGGACTTCTTCCAACGTCCGTAGGGGGGCGGTGTTCCCGACGCCCCGTTTTAGCGCGGGGTTGGGGGGTGAATCGGCTGGTCCTGCATCCGGCGGGTGACTTTCTGCTCGCACAGAAAGTCACCAAAGATGCGCAAGAAACCAAGGTTTCTTGACTTCCTTTCCCGGTCGGCAAGTAGGGTTTCGGTAGGACGGTGCCGAAATGTAGTATCGTCTCTGCTCCTGCGCCGCTGCCGCTGAAGATCTAAAATGTAGGAGCCGTTTCGCCGATCGCGGGGCGTAGGGGGCGCCGACCCCTACAAAAATCTGCGCCGCGCGGGGCTGCCTGCGCCAAAACATAAATCAAAACAAAAAATCCCCGACAACTTTCAAATTTCCCGACAGATTCTGCCGCGCTTTGCGCCGCTTTTTCGCTATACTGAAGAAAAATCAGGAAAAAGGGAGCGGTACACATGAAACTCCAGCAAAAGAGCGACTTTCTGTCCACGCGCGTCCAGTACATATCCACCACACGCATCCGCCCCAATCCGCAGCAGCCCCGGCGGAGCTTCCCGGAGGACGCTCTCGCGGAGCTGGCCGAGAGCATCCGCTGCTACGGCATTCTCCAGCCGCTGACCGTCCGCCGCGCGGGCGGGGACTTCGAGCTCATCGCGGGGGAGCGCCGTCTGCGCGCGGCGCGGCTGGCCGGGCTGCGCGAGGTGCCGTGCCTGATTGCGCGGGTGGGGGAGGAGGACTCGGCTCTGCTCGCGCTCATCGAAAATCTCCAGCGCCGCGACCTCGACTACTGGGAGGAGGCCGACGCCCTCGCCCGGCTCATCCGCCGCTATGACCTCACGCAGGAGCAGGCTGCGGAGAAGCTCGGCAAGTCCCAGTCCACCGTCGCCAACAAGCTGCGCCTGCTGCGCCTGCCGGAGCCGGTGCGCGCCGCCGCGCAGAAATACGCCCTGACCGAGCGCCACGCGCGGGCGCTGCTGCGCCTGCCGGACGGGGAGGAGCAGCGCCTTGCCGTCGAGCGCATCGGCGCGGCGGGCTGGAACGTCGCCCAGACGGAGGCCTATGTGGAAAAGCGGCTTGCCGCGCTGCGCACGATCCCGCCCAAGGGACGCAGCACCTATATCATCAAGGACGTGCGCCTGTTTCTCAACAGCGTCGACCGCGGGCTGCGGCTCATGCACGCGGCGGGCATCCCCGCCCGCTGGAACCGCGAGGACACCGACGGCGAGATTCAGCTGACCATCTCCATCCCCAAGCGCCGCGAAGCGCGCGAAAGAGTGGGGACTGTAACGGAATTGTGATTGTATTCTGCGCGCGGAGGGCGTATACTGTATCCTAACGTAGTCTGCCCATATGGAGGGCAGCAGGAAAGGATGGGGTGTGTATGGCAGAGAGAGAACACCGGGACCCCTCGCAGGAAGCCCTGCAGAAACAGAAAAAGAAGGGCCGCGCCGTCTGGCTCGGCCTTGCCGTCGCCGCGGCGGTGGTGGTGCTGGCGGCGGTCGGTGTCTGCGCCGCCGCGCACGGCAGCCAGCGGATCTTTTCCGGCACGGAGGTGCTGGGCGTGGAGCTCGGCGGCCTGACGCGCGAACAGGCACAGGAGCGCTGGCTCGAGCGGGGCGCGCAGGCCTGCGCCGATACGAAGATTGACCTCACTGTCGACGGCGGGAGCGTACAGCAGGTGACGCTCGCAGAGCTGGGTGTCTCCGTCCGCGCGGAGGACGCGGCCGCGGCCGCGTGGGACAGCTCCCACAGCGGCAATTTCTTCCGTGACGGCTGGCACCTTGTGCGCAGTTGGGTGGAAAAGACATCCGCCGCGCCGCGCCTGACGGTGGATGAAGCGGCGCTCACCGCCGAAGCGGACACGCTCGCCGCGGCCCTGAGCTATGAGACGGTCGACGGCAGCTACCGCTTAGAGGACGGCAAGACCGACGGCTTCTATGTGACAAAGCCCCTCGACGGGCGCACGGTGGACGGTGCGGCGCTCACCGCCGACCTCGCCGCCGCGCTGGGGGAGGGGATACCTGAGAGCGTCGCCTGCCGCTATGAGATGTCGCCCGCTGCGCCGCTCGATCTCGACGCCGTGAACGAGGCCATCGGCGGCGACAAGGTCGAGGCCGGTTACAATAAGGTGAGCGGCGGGCTGATCACCTCCCGTCCGGGCGTCGCGTTCGACGTGGAGAGCGCGAAGGCACTCGTCGACGCGGCGGAGCCGGGCAGCGAGCTGGAAATCCCCGCGGCCATCACCTATCCCACCGTCACGACCGAGCAGCTGGAGAAGGTGCTCTTCCGCGATGTGCTCGGCAGCTATACGACCTCTGTCGGCGGCTCGTCGGAGCGCCGCGGCAACGTGAAGCTCTCCGCCGCGGCCTGCAGCGGCTATATTCTCAACCCCGGCGACGAGTTCAACTATAACGCCGTCGTCGGCCAGCGCACGGCGGCCCGCGGCTACAAGGCCGCGCCCGCCTATGTCGGCGGCAAAACGGTCGACGAGATCGGCGCCGGCATCTGCCAGACGTCCTCGACGCTCTACTACGCGGCGCTGCTGTCGAACCTCGAGATCGTCAAGCGCGACTGCCACCGCTACGCGCCGAGCTACATTACCTTCGGCTGCGACGCGACGGTCAGCTGGGGCGGGCCGGACTTCATCTTCCGCAACAACACGAACTACCCCATCAAGATCGTCACGAGCTACTATAACAACAACCTCACCGTTAAGATCTACGGCACGAACGTCGACGGCACCTATGTCCGCATGGTCAGCAAGACGCTCTCCTCCACGGACTGGAAGACCGTCTATCAGGAGACGGATGAGCTCGCCGGCGGCGTGCAGCGCGTGGAGCAGTACCCCTACACGGGCTACTACGTCAAGACGTGGCGCAACGTCTACTCCGCGAATGGGACGCTGCTGTCGAGCACGTTCGAGGCCGTGAGCGACTATAAGTCCCGCGACAAGATCGTCCTCGTCGGCAAGGCCGCGCCCGCGCCGGATCCCACACCGGAGCCGAACCCGGATCCCGCCCCGGAGCCGACCCCGGATCCCGCCCCGACGCCCGATCCGGGTGAAGCCGCCGCGGGATAAGCAGATCCCCCATACCCGCCAGGTACAGCCTGACGGGTATTTTTGCGCGTTCCGGCTTGCGAACGGGCGGAGACTGCGGTACAATAGCTTGTATTCTGTCGGACGATAGGAGTGGGTACGCGTGGGAGAATTTTCCTGTATTGTATTGGATCTCGAATGGAACCAGCCGCTCGACGCGGGCGGCGCCATCCGGGAGCCGTTTTTCTTCGACTCGGAGATCATTGAGATCGGCGCGCTGAAGCTAAACGCGCAGCTCGAGGTCGTGGACGAGTTCAAGACGTTCATCAGACCCGCCTTTTACCCCGTGATGAACGGCGACGTCGTGCGCCTGACGAAAATCCGGCCGCAGGAGCTGGAGGGCGCGCCGGACTTCCCGGCGGCGTACCGGGCGTTCCGCGACTGGTGCGGGGAGGAGTGCTGCCTGTGCGCGTGGGGGACGGACGACATCCCCGTCCTGCTCGATAACCTCATCATGCACGGCCTTGAGACGGAGGACTTCCCGTGCTATGACCTGCAGCGGATCTTCGGCCACGAGATCCTGCGCGAGGAGCGGCAGTGCTCGCTCGAGCGAGCGATGGAGCTGCTCGGCATCAGGCCTGACCGCGCACATGACGCGCTCAACGACGCGCGCAATACCGTGCGCGTCATGGAGCGGATGGATCTCGCCGCGTGCATGGAGGAGTATACGCTGCGCTATGTCGGATATCCTGCCGACCGGCGGGCCGGTCTTGTGGACGGAAGGGAGTTTGCCTCCCTCGCCGCGGCGCAGGCCGACCCGGAGATGGGGCAGTGCGTCTGCCCCTACTGCGGCGAGACGGTGGCTCTGCGCGAGTGGACGCGGCGCAACAACTACATGCTCCTCGGGTATGGGCAGTGCAGCGAGGGGGACGAGTTCTGCGCGTCACTGCGCCGCGTGCGCGCCGGGGGCGGCGTGCGCGTGAGCCGCACGGTCTTTGAGATGAACGACGACCTCTGGGACACGTATCAGGACTGCCTTGAGCGCGGCGGTACCGCCGCGGAGTGAGGGGGCAGACGTGACGGATAACAAGACCTTTCTCGGCACGGAGCCGGTCGGAAACCTCCTGCGCAAGCTCGCCGTCCCGACGGTGATCGCGCAGCTTGTGAACATGCTCTATAACATCGTCGACCGCATCTACATCGGCCACATGCCCGGCGACGGAAGCCTTGCGCTGACGGGTGTGGGCGTGTGTCTGCCGATCATCATGGTCATCTCGGCCTTCGCCGCGCTCATCAGCTCCGGCGGCGCGCCGCGCGCGTCCATCGCGATGGGGCGCGGCGACATGGAGACGGCGCAGAAGCTCCTCGGCGGGTGCTTCATGCTGCAGGTTGCGATCTCGGCGGTTTTGACGGCGGTGCTGCTGGTGTGGAGCCGCGACCTGCTGCTCGCCTTCGGCGCGAGTGCGAACACAATCGACTACGCCGCCGACTACATGCGCGTCTACGCCGTCGGGACGCTCTTTGTCCAGCTGACGCTCGGCATGAACGCGTTTATCACGGCGCAGGGCTTCGCGAAGGTCGGCATGACGACGGTGCTCATCGGCGCGGCGGCGAACATCGCGCTCGACCCGGTGTTCATCTTCGCGCTGGGGATGGGTGTGCGCGGCGCGGCACTCGCGACGATCCTGTCGCAGGGGCTCTCGTGCGTGTGGGTGCTGCGCTTTCTGACGGGGAAGAGGACGCTCCTGCGCCTGCGGCGCGAGAACTTCTTCATCCCGGCGAGGCTTCTCCTGCCGTGCATTTCGCTGGGGCTGGCGACGTTCGTGATGCAGGCCAGCGAGAGCGTCATCTCCGTGTGCTTCAACGCCTCGCTCCTCAAATACGGCGGCGACATCGCCGTCGGCGCGATGACGATCCTCTCGAGCGTGATGCAGTTCGCGCTCCTGCCGCTGCAGGGCATCGCGCAGGGCTCGCAGCCCATCACGAGCTATAACTACGGCGCGGGCAACGCCGACCGCGTGCGCGCGACGTTCCGGCTGCTGGTGCGGGTGTGCCTGCTGTATTCGGCGGCGCTGTGGGCACTCATCATGCTGGCCCCGGCGCCGTTTGCGCGGATGTTCTCGCCGGACGCGGCGCTCGTCGCGTTCACGGCGCGGGCGCTGCGGATCTACTGCGGGGCGCTGTTTCTCTTCGGCATCCAGATCGCCTGCCAGATTACGTTCGTCTCCATCGGCAACGCCCCGTGCTCCATCTTCGTGGCGGTGCTGCGCAAGTTCATCCTCCTGCTGCCGCTGATCTACCTGATGCCGCACCTCTTCCCGGCGGATCCGACGACCGCCGTCTACATGGCCGAGCCCGTGGCCGACGCCGTCGCCGTGACGTGTACGGCGCTGCTGTTCGCGTGGCAGTTCCGCAGGGCCATGCGGCGGTTGGAGAAATGTTAGTTTCCCGCTAAGAAAACGCAAATTCCACATAGTGAGATCTGCAACAATCGCAGCGCGGCTTGATTTTTTGAATCAGGCCGCGCTTTATGACGCTTTTGGTCATAACGCAGAAAATTGCGGAGCGGATTTTGCTGATTTTGACAATTCACACGGTTGACATTTGCCCTGAAAGCCGTTAGACTAAATCCAACGCACGGGAGCCGCCCCGCTGGATTCGGAAAGCGGATGGTTCTCGGCAGGAAACTTTTTGCGAAAGGAAGGCAGTCACCATGACGAAGTTCTCTATGCACAGCATGAATCAGAACACTACCGATGCCATGACCGCACCGGCGAACCGTCCTGCCTTCCGTATGTCCTGCACCAATGGCACTTTCTGCGCCGCTTCCATGACCATTATTCTGGGCTCTGCCATTCTGGCGGAGTCCATTTTGTTTGCGCTCGCGCTGGTACTGGGCCTGCTGCTGGCCGTTCTGTCCCTGCTGGTACTGGTATCCGTACGAATTAGCCCGCCGCGCTCGGCAAACCGTCGTTATATACTTGCGTCCGCCGCATAGGACGCGGGGTTCAGGCAACGGCTTTGCTGCAGCGAGAGCGCAGCAGAGCCGTTTTTATTTTTCGTATTTTGAGTCATGAGACTGAAAATAACATAAGAATGATAGAAAAATTTAAAGGAAATCGAGGTAAACACACATGAAACACATGAAAAAAGTCTTTTGCCTGTTCATGGCCATTGCCATGACCGTGTCCATGCTGGTCGGCTGCGGCAGCAGCAGCGGCAGCGGTGAGGGCTCCAACGACGGCGCCACCGTCAAGCTGGGCCTGATTGGCTCCATGACCGGCGACTACGCCAACTACGGCACCTCCACCCGCGACGGCGCGCAGGTCGCCGTGGACGAGATCAACGAGGCCGGCGGCGTCAACGGCTGCAAGTTCGTCCTGCAGACCGAGGACTCCCAGGGCGATCCCGACTCCGCTGTCTCCGCCTTCGGTAAGCTGATGGACGACGGTATGAACGTCTCCCTCGGCTGCGTCCTCTCCGGCGAGGCACAGTCCGTCATCACCGCCGCCAAGAACGACGATCTGCTGATCGTCACCTGCACCTCCTCCGCGAAGAAGTGCATCGACGGCAACGACAAGGCCTTCCGCGTCTGCTTCAATGACCCCGCGCAGGGCACCGCTTCCGCCAACTACATCGCCGACAACAACCTCGGCAAGAAGATCGCCGTGTTCTATCAGTCCGACATCGACTACTCCGCGGGCCTGTATGAGACGTTCACCCAGCAGGCTGCCGCCCGCGGCCTGGAGATCGTCGCCCAGCAGTCCTTCACCGATGGCACCAAGACCGACTTCTCCACCCAGATCAACGCCATCCGCAACTCCGGCTGCGACCTCGTGTTCATCCCCATCTACGCCGCTGAGGCTTCCGTCTTCCTGACCCAGGCCAAGGGCAAGCTCGACGGCATGACCATCTTCGGCTGCGACGGCCTTGACGGCCTGCAGACCAAGGTCTCCGACACCTCCATGCTCAAGGGCACCATGATGCTGACCCCCTTCGCCGTGGACGATCCCGACGCCAAGACCCAGTCCTTCGTTGAGAAGTTTACCAAGGTCCACGGCAGCAAGCCCGACCAGTTCGCTGCCGATGCCTATGACGCCGTCTACGCCGTGAAGGCCGCGATGGAGTCCTGCGGCAAGACCCCCGCCGACGCGGACTTCACCACCGCGATGGTCGACACCATGTACAAGATCACCGTCGACGGCCTGACCGGCACGATGAAGTGGGATGCCGACCGCGAGCCCGATAAGGCCGCCAAGGCCATGGTCTTCAACGAGGACGGCACCACGAGCCTGTTCGCCGAGTAAGAAAACCTGCTTCTTCTCCGCACCCGGGGCCGGACATCCGGCCCCGGGGCTGCGCCCGAACCAAACGGCAGAACAGTGCCTGCCGCCCTCAGAACCCGGCACGGCAGTTTTGTGCCGTTCGATCAACAAATCCTGGAAAGAAGGGACCTTCCGCTATGGACAAACTCATCCAGACACTCATCAGCGGCCTGAGCCTCGGCAGTATCTATGCCCTGATCGCTCTGGGCTATACCATGGTGTACGGCATCGCGAAGATGCTGAACTTCGCCCACGGAGACATCATCATGGTCGGCGCGTATGCCGTTATCACGGCGGCCTTTACGATGGGACTGCCGCCGTTTATCGCTATTTTAATCAGTATCGCCCTGTGTGCGCTGCTCGGCATCGTGATTGAATTTCTCGCCTACCGCCCGCTGCGCCAGGCGCAGCCGCTGGCCGTCCTGATTACGGCCATCGGCGTGAGCTACCTGCTGCAGAACCTCGCCCTGCTCATCTACGGTTCGGAGCAGAAGGCGTTCCCGACGATCGTGGCGCTGCCCACCGTCCACATCGGCGGCGTGTATATCGACGGCATCACCCTCGCGACGCTCGTTGTGACGGCCGTCATCATGGTCGCGCTCTCGCTCTTTATCAATAAGACCCGCATGGGCAAGGCCATGCGCGCCGTCTCCGAGGATAAGGAGGCCGCGGAGCTCATGGGCATCAGCGTCAACCGCACGATCACCGTGACGTTCGCCATCGGCTCGGCACTCGCGGGCGTCGCCGCAATCTTCTATGGCGCGGCGTATACCTATATCCGCCCAACGACCGGCGCCATGCCCGGTATCAAGGCCTTCACGGCGGCCGTGTTCGGCGGCATCGGCTCCATCCCCGGCGCCATGCTCGGCGGCATCCTGCTCGGTGTGATCGAGCAGCTCTCCAAGACGTACATTTCCACCCTGTGGGCCGACGCGATTGTGTTCGGTGTGCTGGTAGTGGTGCTGGTGGTCAAGCCCACCGGCCTGCTGGGCAAAAAGATCAGTGAGAAGGTGTAAGGCATGAAAAATATGGAAAAAAAGCGCCGTCTCTCCGGCAATGCCGTCACCCTGCTGATGACGGCCGTGATTGCCGCTGTCTGTGCCGGGATACTCTATTCCGGCGCCGCCAGCCGTCAGATGTCGAGCATGCTCGTATCCATGACGTGCTATATCGCGATGGCCGTCTCGCTGAACCTCGTTGTGGGTCTGCTCGGCGAGCTGTCGCTCGGCCACGCAGGCTTCATGTCGGCGGGTCTGTTTACCGGGTGCCTGTTCTCCCTCGCCACGGCAGATAGCCTCCCGCTCATTGTGCGCCTGCCCGCCGCGATGCTCATCGGCGGTCTGGCCGCCGCGCTTGTGGGCCTGATCGTCGGCCTGCCCGCCCTGCGCCTGAAGGGCGACTACCTCGCCATCGTCACACTCGGCTGCGGTGAGATCATCAAGAGCATCATCACGAACCTGAACGTCACCGGCGGCGCGAAGGGTCTGAACACGGGTGCGATCTACGCCGACACCAAGACGCTCCTGCCGTACGGCATCGTGCTGGTGTTCCTCGTCGTCATCGTGATGATGAACCTCAAGAATTCCCGCCACGGCCGCGCCATCATGGCCATCCGCGATAACCGCATCGCCGCGGAGTCCAACGGCGTGAACGTTACCTATTATAAACTGATGGTCTTTATCATCGCAGCGTTCTTTGCCGGGATGGCGGGTGTGCTGTACGGCCACACGCTCGCAAACATCAAGCCCGCCATGTTCGACTACAACATGTCCATCGAGATCCTCGTGATCGTTGTGCTCGGCGGCATGGGCTCGATCCGCGGCTCGATCATCGCGACGATTATCCTGCGCGCGCTGCCCGAGGCGCTGCGCGAGGTGGCGGACTACCGGATGCTCGCGTATTCGGTGCTGCTGATCGTGATTATGCTGCTCAACGCGTCGCCGAAGTTTGCCGAGCTGAAGGGCCGCTGGTCCGTCGGCAATATCCTGCGCATGCGCAAGGCAAACAAGGAGAAGGAGGGGAAGGAAAATGGTTAAGGTCAAAGGATCGGGCTTCTCGCTGCCCGATACCCCGCTTGTGCCGTATCCCAGTGGCTCGCTGGTGCCGGAGCGCGACGTGGACTATATGCCCGTGCTCGAGGCGCGCCACCTCGGCATCGACTTCGGCGGCCTGACCGCCGTGGACGATTTCTCCCTCACCATCGGCCGCACGGAGATCGCCGGTCTGATCGGCCCGAACGGCGCCGGCAAGACGACGGTGTTCAACCTCCTCACGAGCGTCTATCAACCCACGCGCGGCAGCGTCCTCATCAGCGGCATACCGACGGCGGGCAAGTCCACCTATCAGGTCAGCCAGATGGGCATTGCCCGCACGTTCCAGAACATCCGCCTGTATAACAACCTCAGCGTGCTCGACAACGTCAAGGTCGGCATGCACAGCGGCATCCGCGAGAATCTCGCCGCCGCCATCACCCACGGCTTCGGCTTCCGCAAGGCGGAAAAGCAGGCCGAGCAGGCCGCGATGGAGATGCTCGACTTCTTCTCGCTGGCCGACCTCGCGCAGGCCCCGGCCGGGAGCCTGCCCTACGGCGCGCAGCGCCGCCTTGAGATCGTGCGCGCCCTCGCGAGCGGGCCGCTGATCCTCCTGCTCGACGAGCCCGCCGCGGGCATGAACCCGTCCGAGACGCTCGAGCTGATGGAGAACATCCGCCGCATCCGCGACACGTTCCAGATCGCGATTCTCCTCATCGAGCACGACATGAACCTCGTTATGGGCATCTGCGAGGGCATCTGCGTGCTGAATTACGGCAAGGTCATCGCCAAGGGCAGCCCTGAGGACATCAAGTCCAACCCGCAGGTGATCGAGGCCTATCTCGGCAAGAAGGGAGCGGGTGAGCATGCTTAAAGTCAACAACATCAACGTCTATTACGGCAAGATCCACGCCCTGAAGGACGTGTCCTTCGAGGTGCACGAGGGCGAGGTCGTCGCCCTGATCGGCGCGAACGGCGCTGGCAAGTCCACGACGCTGAAAACCGTCTCGGGCATGATGCACTCGCGCACCGGCTCGATCGAGTTCCTCGGCGAGAATATCACCCACACGCCGAGCCACAAGCTGGTCTATAAGGGGCTGGCGCACGTCCCCGAGGGGCGGCGCGTGTTTCTGCAGATGTCCGTGCTCGAAAACCTCGAGATGGGCGCCTATATCCACAAAAAGCCCACGCGCGAGGAGCTCGACGGCATCTTCCAGCGCTTCCCGCGCCTGTATGAGCGCAAGAATCAGGTCGCCGGGACACTCTCCGGCGGCGAGCAGCAGATGCTGGCGATGGGCCGCGCGCTCATCAGCCACCCGAAGCTGCTGATGCTCGACGAGCCGTCGATGGGCCTTGCGCCGATCCTCGTCGACCAGATCTTCTCGATCATCCGCGAGCTGCACCAGTCCGGCACGACGATCCTCCTCGTGGAGCAGAACGCCGAAATGGCCCTGCAGGTCGCCGACCACGCCTACGTGCTGGAGTCCGGCAAGATCGCCCTCTCCGGCACCGGCGAGGAGCTGGCCGCCACCGACGCAATCAAAAAAGCCTACCTCGGCGGCTGAGATAAAACAAAAATTGCTCTGTCAGACAATGTCTGACAGAGCAATTTTTATATGTGTGTCTCACAGAGTTTGCGCCGCAGCGGCAGTGGGGGTTCAAAGATTTCTATAGGTATAGTCCAGAATAATTTTCTTGCACTTCGTGCAGTTGTAGCCCGCCGCACCGGGATTTCCGGAGAGCCCGGTACCGGGTGCGAGGGAAACCATTGGCCCGGAGGCCAGCCAAGGGATTGAGGAAATTCCGCTGGGATCCTTCGCCCAGACAACGCCGTCACGGCTGCGGATATAACCGAGTACCATCTCCTCACCGCAGTAGGGGCATTTTGTGTCCATAGCAAAGTCCTCCTATCATATATTTAGATAATTTTGGGAAATGAGTTGAAATTTCAATGCCAGACTGCAAAAAATCCTTACAATCTCTTTATACATTAAAACAAACGCTATGTCAATATAAAATGCAATTTAGTTAATCATATACATATATGAACAATGTGAACTGTATAATCGACCAAAAGTATGAGAGACTCGCATAACGAGTCTCTCATACGAAGCAATTTTTACAGCATGATCGCTTCCCCAGGTTTCAGCACCGCCACCGGGATGCCGGTTTTCTCCTCCGCGAGACGGCGGAACGCCTGCGGATCCTGCTCGATGGTGGGGAAGGTGTCGTAGTGCATGGGGATCACGAGCCGCGGCTGGATCATCTCCGCCGCGCGCACGGCGTCCTCCGGACCCATCGTATAGCGGTCACCGATGGGGAGGAGCGCCGCGTCGATCTCCTCGCCGGCGAGGAGCACCATGTCAGCCATCAGGCCGGTGTCCCCGGCGAAGTAGATGCGCTTGCCGCCGATCTCGATGAGAAAGCCGCAGGCCACGCCCCCCGGCGCGCCGCTGCCGTGCTCGGCGGGGAGGAACTTGACCGAGCCGAACTCCGTCTGAATGCGCCCGCCGGGCTGGCCGTTTTCCTGCCGCGCGTGCGGTGCGTGGAGCATCGCGCCCGTCTCCGGCGTGCAGAACACCGTGCAGCCGCAGCGCTCCGCGATGGGCGCGGCGTCGCCGATGTGGTCGCCGTGGGCGTGGCTGATGAGCATGTGCGTCGCCTCGACGTCGGCGGCGCGCATGGCCGCGGTGCGGCTGTTCGTCAGAAACGGGTCGAGGATGAGCGTGTGCGCCCCGGCCTGCACGAGAAAGCAGGCGTGGCCGAGGAAGGTGAGCTTCACGGTCTTCTCCTGCAGCTGCTCGCGCTTCTGCGGCGCCGTCTCGCCGCAGGCGGCGGGCTTTGTGCTGAAATTCATAGAAAAATCCTCCTTTGCATGCGGATAACAAAGCCATTATAGCACGCGCAGGAGGATTTCGCAAAATTCAGTTTTCCTGAGCCGTCTCAGCCGCGGGGATGGTCTTCACGCCGAAGAGAAAGTACACCAGATGGCAAACCCACACCACGGCGAGGATGACGCACGGGACGATGATTCCCTTGCGCAGCATCAGGACAAAGCCCACGGCCATCAGCGCCGTGACCGAGGTGAGGATCGTGGCCTTCGTCCGCACCGTCATGCCCTTTTTCTGCACAAACGATTCGAGGTGCTTTTTGTACATCTGCGTGCCGATGAACCAGTCGTGCAGCTTCTGTGAGGAGTTCGCGAAGCAGAAAACCGTCAGCAGGAAGAACGGCACCGTCGGCAGGATCGGCAGCACGATGCCCACGCACCCGAGCGCAAGGCTCAGGCAGCCGATGATGAGGAAAATAATCTGTTTGAGTTTCATGACGTTTTCTCCAGTCGTTTCTTTTCGCGCTTTGTCTCGATGACGTGCCATATGGCGGCCACGGGGTGGTGGAAGATCATCCGCGGGCCGGAAAAGCGCATGACGGCGCGGATTTTCTCCCGCATGGCGGGCTTGTAGCAGTGGACGCGGCAGTTGGCGCAGAACGTCTTCGTCTCCATGAACGGGCAGCGCTCCGAGCGGCTGCGCGCATAGTCCGCGAGGGATGCACAGTCGGGGCAGAGCGCCCCGCGTGTGCGATGATTGCGGCGGCAGTAGAGCGCGATCATCTGCGTGACCATCCGCTTTTCGCGTTCGCGCTTTGTCTGAACGGTCGGCATCAGCTCATTCTCCCGTGCTCGACGGAGTAGACCGTGTCCGCAATGCGCATCGTCGACGCGCGGTGCGACACGAGCACCACCGTCCGCCCGGCGCGCTCGGCGTAAAGCGAGCGGAGGATGATCGCCTCGTTCAGGCTGTCGAGGTTGCTCGTCGGCTCGTCGAGCAGGAGGAAGGGCGCGTCGTGCAGGAACGCGCGCGCGAGCCCCAGCCGCTGCCGCTCGCCGCCGGAGAGCGTGTCGCCCAGCTCACCGACCTGCGTGTCATACCCCTGCGGCAGCGCCGCGATGAACGCGTGTACCGACGCCTTGCGGCAGGCGGCGGCGATCTCCTCGTCCGTCGCGTCGGGGCGCGCGATGCGGAGGTTGTCGCGGATGGTGCCCTGGAACAGGTGCGTTTCCTGCGTCACGAAGCCCTCCAGCGCCCGCAGATTCGCGGTGTTCACGCGCGCGATGTCCGTCCCGGAGATGCGCACATGCCCCTCGCGCACGTCCCAGAAGCGCATGAGGAGCTTCAGGAGCGTCGACTTGCCGCTGCCGCTGCGGCCGACGATACCGACGACGGCGTGCGCCGGGATGTCCACGGAGACGTTATCGAGAATCGTCTCGCCGCCGTAGGAGAACGTGACGTTCTCCGCCGCCGCGCCGTCAAAGCCGATCTCCGCCTCGCCCGTCACCTCGGCGACGGCGGGTGTCTCGTCGAGGATGTCGAGGACGCGGTTGCCGGCGGCAAAGGTGTTTTGCAGCGTGCTGCCGAGCGCCGCGAGCGCGATGGCCGGCCCGAACGACGAGAACAGCGCCACCGTCGGGATGAGCACCCCGTCGAAGCCGACCTTCCCCGCGCGGCAGAGCGCTGCCGAGGTGAGGAGCATCGCGAGGTCAAACAGCAGGATGACCGTGTTCGTCACGGCGGTGTTCCGCCCGGCGACGCGCTTCATCCGCGCCTCGTCACCCGCGAGGGCGTCCGTGCGCGCGTTCATCTCGTCGAGCCGCGCGCGCCCGCGCCCGAACTGGATCGTCTCGGACAGGCCGCGCAGACTGTCGAGCACGAAGCCCGCGAGCGCGCCCGCCTCCATGCACAGGCGCAGACCCGCGTCGCCCGAGAGCCGGGACGTCACAAGCGGGATCACGACGCCGACGGTGACATACGCCGCGAGCGCCAGCAGGCCGAGCGCCCAGTGAAACCGCCCGATGAACACGCACAGGATCACCGTGAACAGCGCCGCGATCACCGCGGGGGAGATCGTGTGCGCATAGAACACCTCCAGCAGCTCGATGTCCGAGGTGATGACCGAGATGAGGTCGCCCTTGTCGCGCCCCTCGAGCTTCGCGGGGCAGAGCCGCCGCAGCGCGCGGAACACCCGGTCGCGCAGCAGCGCGAGGAGCTTGAAGGCGATGAAGTGGTTGCAGGCCTGCTCCGCGTAGCGGAACACGCCGCGTACCAGTGCAAAGGCCAGCTCGCACACAAAGACCGCTTTCAGCGGAACCGGCGTCTCAAAGCCCAGCAGGTCGAGCATGGCCCACCCGCCGAAGATCGTGATGAACGCCGCACACAGGTGGCCGACAAGACCCATGCCGATGGCGAGCACCATGTACCCCGCGAGGGGGCGCACCAGACCGATGAGCCGCGCCATCACGGTAAAGCCGCTCCGTTTTTTCATGCCCGCTCACCGTCCTTTCCGAAGTTTTCGAGCGCCTGCTGCGCCTGCCAGAGCCGGGCGTAGACGCCGTGCTGCGCCAAGAGCTCCTCATGCGTGCCGCACCCGGCGCACGCGCCCTTTTCCAGCGCGTAGATCCGGTCGCAGGCCGTCACGTTCGCGAGCCGGTGCGAGATGAGGATCACGGTTCTCTTCCCTGCGAGGGCGTGGATCTGCGCCATGATCTCGTTTTCGCTCTCGACGTCGATGTTTGAGGTTGCCTCGTCGAAGATGTAGACGGGGCTGTCATGCAGCAGCGCCCGCGCCAGCGCGAGCCGCTGGCACTGGCCGCCCGAGAGGTTGCCGCCCTTTTCGGCGAGGGGGGTGTCCAGCCCCTGCTCGCCGCGCAGGAAGTCCGCGAGCTTCACCTGCTCGAGCGCGCGCCAGAGCGCCGCGTCGTCCGCCGCGGGACAGCCCATCAGCAGGTTCTCGCGCACCGTGCCTTTAAAGAGATAGCTCCGGTGGCTGACGTAGGTGATATGGCGCATGAGGCTCTCCTCGCGGATCGTGCGCAGCTCCGCGCCGCCGATGGTGACCGAGCCGCCGTAGCCGCGGCTGCATCCCATGAGGATGGAGGAGATCGTGCTCTTGCCGCAGCCGGACTCGCCCACGATGGCCGTGAACGACCCGACGGGGAACGTCAGATCCAGCCCGTGCAGGATCTCGCGCTCCGGCTCATACGAAAACCGCAGCTCCCGGCAGGCAATCCCGCCCTCCGGACACTCCGCGCCGCCCGTTTCCGGCTCCGGCAGGTCGAGCAGGCGGAAGATCTTGTCGCTTGCGGCCATGCCGTTCATCGCGATGTGGAAAAACGAGCCGAGCTGGCGCATGGGGATGAAGAAATCCGCCGCCAGCAGGATAATCAGCAGCGCGCCGCCGAGCGTGACATGCCCCGCGCGGTACTGCGTCGCCGCCATGATGACGCCGAGCGCCGCGCCGCCGTAGGCGATGAGGTCCATGATCGTGATGGAGTTGAGCTGCATCGTCAGCACCTTCATCGTGATGCGGCGGAACTTCTCGGCCTGCACGTTCATCTCCTCGTTCTTGGCCTCGTCCGCCTGATAGATCTTCAGCGTCGTGAGTCCCTGTAGGTTTTCGAGGAACGTGTCGCCGAGGGCGGTGTACTGGCCCCAGTATTTTGAGAGGAGCTTTTTCGCCCACGTCTGCACCGCCGCGATGGCGACCGGAATGAGCGGCACACACACCAGCAGCACGAGCGAGGCCGGGAGGTTCACCCGGCACAGCACCGCGAACAGCGTCACCGGCGCGAGCATCGCGTAGAAGAACTGCGGCAGGTACGCGCCGAAGTACGTCTCGAGCTGGTCGACGCCCTCGACCGCGACCTGCACGATCTCGGAGGTCTTGACCTGCTCATTATACGACGCGCCGAGGCGCAGGAGTTTTTCGTAGATGGCCGCGCGCAGCGTCCGCTTGACCGCGCGGGAGGAGAGATAGCCCATCCGGGCACTCCCCGTGGTGCAGAAGAAGCGGATCACAACCGCGCAGAGCGCCGTCAGACCCGTCTCCGTCGGCATCGCGCCGTCCGCCGCGTTCAGATAGAGCGCGGCGAGCAGACGTGTGATGGCCGTCATCATGGCGATGTTCGCGAGCAGCGAGCACCACTGTAGGATAACGTTTCCCGCCACATAGCGTTTGCTCTCCGGAACGGTGCCGATCAGCCGTTTGTTAATCATCATCTCGTTTCTTTTCTGCCTTTCCTTTTATTCTCAGACCGGGATCACGAAGGGCTTGCCGTCTACCTCGCGGATCTCGAGCTCCACGTCATAGACGCTGCGCACCAGCTCCGGCGTGATGATCTGCTCCGGCAGACCCTGCGCCCGAATGCGCCCGTCCTGCATGGCGACGATCTCGTCACTGTAGTAGAGCGACTGGTTGATATCGTGCAGCACCATGATGATCGTGATGCCGAACTCGCGGTTCAGCCGCCGGATCAGCCGCAGAATCTGCAGCTGGTAGCGGATGTCGAGATACGTCGTCGGTTCGTCGAGGAAGAGTACCTTCGTGTCCTGCGCGAGCGCCATGGCGATCCAGACGCGCTGCTTCTGGCCGCCGGAGAGCTCGGCGACGGGCTTATCGCGGAGCTTTTCCGTGTTTGTGATCCCGAGCGCCCAGCGGATTTTCTCCTCGTCCGCCGCCGGGTCGGGGGAGAGCCCCATCGTGTGATAGGGCGTGCGCCCGTAGCCGACGAGCTTTTCGACCGAGAGGTCGGCCGGGGCGGTGTTGTACTGGTGGACGATCGCGGCCTGCCGCGCGAACTCTCGCAGCTTCATCCCGGCGATGTCCTGTCCGCGCAGCAGGATGCGCCCGCCGTCCGGGCGAAGATTCTTCGTCATGAGGGAGAAGAGCGTGCTCTTGCCGCAGCCGTTCGCGCCGATGAGGGTCGTGATTTTGCCCTCGCGGAGCGTCAGGTCCAGACTACGGATGACCTCGTGCCTGCCGTAGGCGAAGGAGAGGTTCTCAAGCGTGAAAATACTATCCGCCATAGCTTTGCTTCGCCCCCCTTAGCAGCAGAATGAAGAACGGTCCGCCCACAACGGACATGACGACCGCCGCGCTGATCTCATACGGGGCGGCAATCGTCCGCCCGAGCGTGTCCGCGAGCAGGAGCGTGAACGCCCCCAGCAGCACCGAATACGGCACGAGCACGCGGTGGTCGCTCCCGACGAGCAGACGCGCAATGTGCGGCACGATCAGACCCAGAAAGCTGATCGGCCCGATGATGGCCGTCGAGATGGACGCGAGAGCCACCGCGATGACCGAGATGATAATGCGGCTGCGCGTGACGTTCACGCCGAGGCCGCGCGCCGTCTTGTCCTCGAGGGCGAGGAGGTTGCACTGCCCCGTCACGAACAGGGACGCGATCAGCCCGATGGCCGCATAGAGCGCGAGCGTGCGGAAGTCGTCCCACGTCTTCTGCGTGATGTTGGCGTTGACGATGCTCGCCACGCCGGAGTAATTGCTCCCCGTGCCGGAGTTGAACGCGCTCATGAGCCCCGTGAACATCGCGTTGACCGCGACGCCGACGAGAATGATCCGCAGCGGCGACAGGCCGCCCTTCCACGACAGGCTGTAGACCAGCGCGAAGGCCAGCATGCCGCCAAGAAACGCGAAAAGCGGCGTGAAGAAATACAGCGCCGGGAAAAACGCCGTCACCAGCACCGCCGCGAGGCTCGCGCCAGAGCTGATGCCGATGATGCCGGGGTCGGCCAGCGGATTTTTCATCACCGCCTGCAGCAGCACGCCCGCCACCGCCGTGGCGGCCCCGCCGAACAGAGCGATGAAGATGCGCGGAAAGCGCAGGTCATAGACCGTGGCGACGTTCGGGTCATACTCCACGAACAGCCCCCGCAGAAGCTGCGCGGGTGTGACGTGCAGGCTGCCCGTATTGACCGCCCAGAGCAGCAGCGCCAAAAGCGCCGCCGCCGTGAGGAGAAAAGCCCCCACCCGCCTGCGAGCAGAGATCAAGGCAGTTCACCGTCCTTTCTGATGGTTGTGAAAGCGGGGACGGCCCGCCGCGCAGGCGGCGGGCTGTCCCTTCCGGGATGTGTCTTCGCTCAGGATTCACCGTAGAGCATCGGCTGCAGCTCCGTGAGCGCGTCGCTGTAGCTGAAGTTGGCGCTCATGTTGAACAGGGACGGGTCGAGGTCATAGACCTTGCCCTCCTGCACGGCGCGGAAGTGCTTCCAGACGTCGTTCGTCTCGAACTCCTCCGTGAACATCTCACGCACCTGATCGGGCAGGGCGTGCGCCGCGCGCAGGATGATGTCCGGGTCCTTCTGCTGCATGTCCTCGGTGTTGGCGGTGAGGAACTCCTGCCCGTCGCCGTCGCCGTAGACGTTCGTGCCGCCCGCGAGCTTCACAAGGCTGCCGACATAGCTGTTGTCGGTCGCCACGATGTAGGACCCCGGCAGACCCATCAGCACCAGCACCTTCGGGCTGTCCTTGCCCTCGTTCTTGTGGCGGTATTCGTCCATGAACGCGTCAAACTCCGCGAGCATGGCCTTCGCCTCGTCCTCGCGGCCGAACTTCTGGCCCAGCCCCTCGATCGAGGCGTACATCCCCTCGACGCTCTTGAGGTTGAGGAAGATGGACTTCACGCCGATCGAGGCGTATTTCGGCTGCAGATCCGACTGCAGCGAGCTGGGGGAGAGGACATAGTCCGGGCTGAGGGATTTCAGGATCTCCAGATCCGGGCTCATCGCCATGCCGACCTTCGGCAGATCCTGATAGCGCTCCGGGAGCGTCCCTGACGTCTGGCAGACGCCCACGAGGTCGAGGTTCAGCCGGTTGCAGATCTGCGCGACGGCGGGGGAGGTCGCGATGAGCCGCGCGTTTTCATCGGCAGCGGCCGCGCCGCTGTCTTCCGGGTGCTGATCCACGCACCCGATCAGACCCAGCGCCAGCACACAGGCCAGCACCAGGCAGAGCAGTCTCTTCATCGGCGCGCCCTCACTTCTGCTTTTTGCGGAAGAAGCCGAAGTACCACACCGCGAAGCCCGCCGCGGCGACGATCACAGCGCCGCCGACGATCCACCAGACCGCGCCGCTGCCGCTGTGCGTGGCGGTCTCCTCGCCGATGCGGTTGCCGCTCGCGTCAAACTCCTGCAGGCCGGTCGGCTCGGTGTCATCCGGGGGGGTTGCGTCCTCCCCGGCGGGGGTCTCAGGCTCGGTCACAGGCGTCTCGGGCTCCGTGGCCGCGGGGGTTTCCGGCTCTGCAGCCGCAGGGGTGGAGGGGGTATCCGACGGGGCGGAGGGCGTCTCGGTGCTCTGCGCGGGCTTCGGCTGCGGGGCGGGGATGCTCGTGATGAAGTCGCCGGAGCCGGACTGGAGGTTCGAGACGGTGATGTAGAAGATCACCTGCCGCCCCATGGGGACGACGTACATCGAGCAGCGGATGACGGAGTGCTCGCTGCCGACGCGCATGCGGAAGTCCGCGGTGTTGTTGGAGTAGTCCTCCTGCATGCACGAGACGCTCACGGACTTGCCGTCGACCTGAAAGGTCGGGCTCTGGATGTTGTCCATCAGCTTGAGACGGACGGTCACATACGTCCGCCCCTCGGCGTCGACCTCGACGAGCGCCTTTGTATAGGTGGCCGACTCGGTCATCGACTGGCCGAGCACGGCGGAGCCGTCGCCGCCCGCGTCCTCGATGACCCCGGTGGTGGGGTGCTTGTAGTGGGGCGTGGCGGTGGCGAGGTAGATGCCGTTTTCCGCGGCATAGGCGGGGATAGCGGTGATGCTCGCCGCAAGGACGAGCATCACCGCCACACCGCATACCGACTTCAAAACGCGTTTGAACAGTCTCTTTGCGGTATGATGTTTCATGAAATTATTCTCCTCTGGTTTCCTTGCGGCGGCTGACGGCCATGACGGCGATCATTCCGGCCGCGGCGGTGAGCAGCAGACCCCACAGCATAACGCCGCTGTCGCCGGTGGAAGCACCGGGCGTGGAGGGGTTGGCGGGCTCATCGGCGGAGGTGGAGCCGACGGCGACGATGGCGTAGTTGCCGGCGGTCTTGGTCGCGGCGGTGTAGTAGCCGTCCGCGGCGGTGCCCTTCACGAGGGTCTTGCCGTCGCCGTTCACGCGGTAGAGCGCGAGTTCGCCGCTGCCAACGGCGGGCAGGCTCAGCTCCACGGCACCGCTCGGCGCGACCTCATTGCCTTCGCTGTCGAGGAACTTCACGCTGTAGAGCTTGAAGTTCCTGCCGACGCTCGCGAGCGTCTGGGCGGCGGCGTCATAGTCGGCGCCCTCGGTGATCTCGGTCACGACGATCTGCACGCCCTCGGGCAGGACGCCCTTGTCGGCATGGATCTTCACGCCGGTCGCCTCGTCGGTGTAATCAACGGCGGGGGAGAGCTCCTGCGGCTTCTCGGGCTCAAAGGCGGGATCATCCTCGGTCGTCTCGCGCAGGGAGCTGCGGTCGAGGTGCATGAGCACATCCTGGTCGCCCGTACCGGCGGAGATGTCCTCCATCACGGGGACGAACACGTGCAGCGGCACGAAGCTCTCGGCGTCCGCGCGGGCGGTGGCCACCAGCGGGAAGGAGACGGACTTGGGATAGAGCTGACCCTCGGCGGTGCCGCCGGGAACGTTGAACTCATCGCTCACGTCGGTACCGTCGGCGTTCTTCTGCGTGGTGAGGACGGTGGCCTCGCTGCGCGTGCCGATCACGGCGCCGTAGTCGCCGTAGCTGTAGCCGTCATTGTAATAGGAGAGCTTGGCGAGATAGCCGAAGCGGTTGAGATAGTGCAGACCCTTGAACTGAACGGTCAGGGTGTAGTTGCCGTCCTTGACGACGAGCTTCGCGGTGTGGTTGACCGCGTCGTTCGACATGGAGAGGTCAGTGCGGTTGAGCTTGAGCATCTCGAAGTCGATGGCGTAGACGCCGTCGGCGAGGTTGTTCCAGTCGAGCGCGCCGGTCTTCTCCAGACCCGCGACGGCGCTGAGGATATCCCTGGCCATCTTGTCGACGGCAGCCTGCTCGGTGATGTTCTTCGTGCGGTCGACGGCGTCGATAACGCTGCGCAGCGCGGCGACGCTCTCGTCCGTGTAGCCGCTGAGGTCGGCGGGCACCTTGGAAAGCGCCTCGTCCACGGCGGAGTAGTCCGCGGCCCTATACGTCAGGCCGTCCATGTTGCTCGTGAGATAGCCGAGGTAGGTGTCGACCTTCTCCTGCGTGCCGAAGCCGGTCTCGAGCAGGTACTCCACACCGGTGATCGTCGCGGAGAAGCTGTTCCAGCTATCGGTGGTGTAGAGCGCGTCGCCCTTGGCCTCGAGCTCCTTGGCCTCGGCGAGCTTCGCCTTGAGGGCACCCAGCTGCAGGCCGTAGTTCGGGTCGTTGGGGATGGCGTCGAGATCCTTCTTCGCCTGCTCGAGGAGGGAGTTGACCTGCTCGACGCTCTCGGCGGCGGCGATGGCGGTCACGGCGTCGGACTTCACCTTCGTCGCGGCGTCCTTGGACAGACCGGAATAATCCTTATTCAGATCCTTGTAGGCGACCAGCTCGGCAACTGCGTCGGCCTTGGCCGCGTTCAGGATGTCCTCAAGCTGGAAGTTCAGGACGGGGTAGCCGTCGTTGAGCGTGCCGGGATCCTTGGCGAAGTTCTCGGCGAGGTTCGTCTGCTCGGTGAAGAAGTCGTCGCCCTTGAACCAGCTCTCGGCCTTGAAATAGGTCTTGCTGACAAGCTGCATGGTCGAGGAGCTGCTCTTCTGGCCGAGGGTGTAGAGCGCGTCGGCCGTGCCCTCGAGGGCATAGGCACCGTAGATCTGGCCGCTG
Organism: uncultured Eubacteriales bacterium; assembly: GCA_900552475.1. Lineage (GTDB taxonomy): Bacteria > Bacillota > Clostridia > Oscillospirales > Oscillospiraceae > Vescimonas. The sequence goes on from USAC01000002.1 coordinate 29,234, forward strand.
TACATCCGGCCGACGAGCGCGCCGGTGCTGGGGCTGATGGCGTTGTCGTTGGTGGAGGTGACCTTGCCGGTGCTGTAGACGGCGGAGAGCTGGGACACGTCGCCGCCGGTGTAGCTGCCGACGATGCCGCCGACCGTGTGCTGCGCGGTGACGTCGCCGCGGTTATAGAGGCTGGAGAGAACGGCCATACCGGCGGTGTCGCCCTTCTTGGAGGCGACGGCCGAGCCGGCCACGCCGCCGACGCCCGAGCCGACACCGCTTACGTCGCCGGTGTTGTAGCAGCTCATCACGCCGACGACCGTGCCATAGGCGATGAAGTGGCCGACCACGCCGCCGGTGCTGGCGCCGGCAGTGATATCGGCGGTGTTATAGCTCTCGCGGATGTAGGTGCCGGAGGCATAGCCCGCCACGCCGCCGACCTTCTCCTGCTGGGGCGCAGTGATGGCGCCGGTGTTGGAGCAGTGGTAGACGGAGCCGTAGATCATCTCGCCCACAACACCGCCGGCGGTGGCGGCATAGTCCTTGTTGTTCACGCGGTCAACGGTGACGCTGACGCTGCTGTGGACGTTCTCAATGTTCGTGTACAGCGCGCCGCCCACGACGCCGCCGACATAGTTGGCCGTCGTCTTCACGACACCCTGCACGTTCAGGTCCTTGACCCCGGCCTTCTCGGAGGCGGTGCCCTTGAGATAGCCGAACAGGCCCTGATAGCTGCCGCCCGCAGTCACGAGCAGGTTGGAGACGGTGTGGCCGTTGCCGTAGAACGTGCCGGAGAAGGGGTGGGCCTGCGTGCCGATGGCGGTCCAGGCCTTGCCGTTGAGGTCGATGTCCTGATCGAGGAAGACGGAGGTGAAGGAGCGGCCGCTGTTTACCTGCTGGGCGAGCCACGCCAGCTCCTCGGCGGAGGTGATGTTCACGCTCGTGTCGTCGAGCTGCTTCGGCTCGCTGACGGTCTTGCCGTCCCAGCCGTCGGACTTGCTGACGGTCTCGAGCGCGTCGATGGCGCTGCGCAGCGCCGCGGCCTGCGCGTCGATCTCCTCCTGCGTGGAGGCGGAGTTATCAAGCACGGCCTGCGCCGCGGTGATGGCATCGGCGAGCTTCTGATAGCTCTCGGCGGTGTAGAGCGTGGAGTCGATGGCCTTCGCGTCGCTCAGCGCCTGCGAGAGGGCATCTGTGCTGAGCTTGCTCAGACCGTCGATGGCGGTCTTGAGCTGCAGCGCCATGGCCTGCTGCTCGGCGTCAGTGTACTGGACGAGATCCAGCACGGGCTGGGCGTTGAAGCCGGTGCCGTCGAGGTCAAGCACGCGCTTGGCCCAGACGTTCTCGAGCTTCGCGTGTACCTCGCTGTAGGCGGCGTTGAACGCGGCCACGGAGGCCTCGGAATAGCCCTCGGTGTCGACCTGGCCGGCCTTCCAGAGCATGTACTGCACGTTCATCTCGGGGTTGTCGATCTTCGTCAGGCTCGTCCAGTCGACCTGCATGCGGGCATATTGGTCACCGGAGGAGGCGGAGATGTCGAACATCACGGGCACGAACACGTGGCAGAAGGCGGCGTGGTCGTAGGTGTAGTCCGCAGCCTTGGTGGGCGCCGTCTCATCGGCATTGGCGGCCATCACGGGCGTGACGTCAACCGAGAGCAGGTGGCTGTAGGGCTGGTCGACGATGTTGAGGTAGCTCGCCTCACGGCCGAAGCCGGCGGGACGGAGCTTTTGACCGTCGAACTTATACTCGGAATCGGGGTTGTTGTAGCCGTCATAGACGATCTCGCCCGCCTGCGTCTTCTGATAGGTCAGCGTCTGCGTGGGGGTGAAGACGGTCTTGGGGTCGCTTGCGTTCGGCATGCCGTAGCGCGTGAAGCTGCCGGGGTAGATACCCTCCAGCTCCATCATGAAGCCATACATACCGAGGTAGCCCATCGGCATGAACTCGACGAGCGCGGTGGCCTTGCCGCCCTGAACGACGACGATCGGGCGATACGCCGTGTCATCGGTCCGCTTGGCCTTGTAGCTGTCGCTGCCGCGCAGGGCGGCGTTGCCCATGGAGTACTGCTTGGGATTGCTGGCGTTGCGCATGTTGATGTCGGCGTAGTAGACGCCGTCGGCCACGTCGGCGGGTACGCCGAGATAGATGGCCGCCCGAGTCTCGTCCGCCGTATCCGCGAATGCGGAGACGCAGACCAGATTCAGGCACATCAGCACTGCCATCAGCAGCGCCAGACCCCGCCCAAACAGACGGTGTGTGGATTTGGTCATGTGTGAGGTTCCTCCTTTTCTTTTTCGCCCGGATGGCGGGCGTTTTCGATGGTTTGTCCCCGCTGCGGGGGATTGCTGCGGAAGAGGGAAGACGGTTCGGGAGATCTCCGACACGTGGTTAGTGATAGCTAACCCTGCGCCGAAAAAAGAAGCCGCCCGCGGCCCGCTGCCCAGTTCCTTTTTTACAGCGGCAGTATAGCATGCGCGCGGGCGGTCTGCAAACCCCGGCTTGTCACGCCTGTGTGACAAAATTTCCGCGAAAAACGTTGCCGCAGTCACTTTGCGGCGAAAAGCCCCGGAAATCCTGTCACGCCCCTGTGACAAACGCGGAAATTTTGTGGAAATTGCCAAGCGTCAGATCATGATGGTGAAGATGGCGGTTGATTCCGGCATGTGCATCGTCCCCACGGAGCACTGCATCCGCATGCAGACGCTCCCGTGCAGGATCTGACCCATGCCCTCGCCAATGTTGAGAAAGTGCAGAACGTCCGCGGAGAAGGCGAGGTTCTCGCCGTCCTCCTCCGCGCGCATAAACACGCCGTCCGGCTGGAGGATCGTGAGCTTGCGCACGCGGCCGTTCATCTTCCGCCCCGTGAGCGGCGACTTCGCGGACAGGTCAACCGGCTGCAGCACAATCTGCCCGCGTCCGTCCGCTACGCGCAGCACGCACGGGTGGCGGAAGCCCTCGTTCGCCATGGAGAGGTTCGTTCCGCCGCGTACCGTCTCGCGGTAGATGAGGAAGGGGAAGCTGTACTCCCCGTCGGCCAGATGGCGGCAGAGCTCCTCGCCGCCGAACTCCTTCTGCCGCCGCAGCTCGTACTTCGCGCGGTAGCGCTGCTCGGAGCTTTTGATGATCTCCATGCCGCGCTCGGAGCTGAACCGCGCCCACGCGTAGGCGTCGTGCTCGGCGTCGTTGAGATCCAGCCCCTCATAGAGCAGGTGGTTGAGCACGATGTTCGTCCGCTTCTCGTAGTAGGCGGCCTGTTCGCGCCCGGCCTGCGTCAGCCGCGGCCGTCGCAGGTCGCTGCGGTCGAGCAGCCCCTCTTTTTCCAGCGACATGAGCAGGCGGCTGATCTTCTGCTTGCCCTCGCCGAGGATGTCTGCCAGCCCCGTGACCGTACACAGCGCGGGGTCCTCGTTGAGAAAGCAGATCAGCGCCCGCATCTTCAGAATTTCCAGGGATTCGGCATCACATTTCCCGCCCTTTCTGAAAAAGAATAGCATGGGTTAGCGCCAACTAACCCATGCTATTCTACCACATGCGCCTATTTTTGTCAATGTCGCCCGCCGCGCCGCGTTCCGTCAAATCGACAAAACGGGGAAGTGCGGAGGGCATGCGGGGTGCTTATTCTACATAGAAGCAGGTTTTCCCGCTCCCGGCGAGTACGCTGTTGGCCTTGGCGACCAGCTCGCGCATCCGCTCGAGACTGGGCGGCTCCGTCCCCTCCGCCACCGGGTAGGTACGCCCCAGTGCGTGGTACTTGGATTCGCCCAGCTTATGATAAGCCAGAAGCTCATAGCTCTCCACACGGCCGATCGAACGGAGCATCTCGGCGATGCCCATGATGTTCTCGTCCGAGTCGTTGTAGCCGGGGATCACCGGCGTGCGCACGATGATCGGCACACCGAACGCCGCGATCTTATGCAGGTTCTCCAGAATCAGACGGTTGTCCGCACCGGTAAGCTGTCTGTGGATCTCGGGGTCGATGTGCTTGACGTCGAAATACATAGCATCAATGTAGGGCAGGGCGGGCGCGAACATCTCATAGTTCGCGTGGCCGCAGCTCTCGAGCATCACATGGATGCCGCCCTCGTGACAGCGCTTGGCGATGTCGTGCAGCAGCTCCGGCTGCGCCAGCGGTTCGCCGCCCGAGAACGTCACGCCGCCGCCGGACTTCGTGAAGAACACGCGGTCCTTCTCAATCTCGCGGAACAGGTCGTCGACCGACGGCTCGCGCCCCACGATGTATTTCGACCCCGCGTAGCAGATCTCCGTGCAGTGAAAGCACTTCTGACATGCCGTGCGGTCGATGCGCGGATAGCCCTCCCCGTCGGGGTGGATGGCCCCGGCGGGACATTCGTCCCGGCAGACCATGCACCCGACGCAGCGGTTCTTCGCCTCCATGATCTCCTTCCGGAACGACTGGGATTCCGGGTTGGCGCACCACTTGCATGAAAGGGGGCAGCCTTTCATGAACACAGTGGTGCGCAGCCCGTAGCCGTCGTGGTTGGAGCATCTTTGAACGTTAAAAATCATGCTTGCTCACCTGGGCTATCTCATCAGGCGTGGGTCTGCAGCGTGCGGCTGATAATGTCGTCCTGAATCTTGCGCTCGAGCTCGACGAAGTAGGCAGAGTAGCCCGCGACACGGACCAAAATGTTCTGGTAATCCTTCGGGTTCTCCTGTGCGGCGCGCAGCGTCTCGGTGTCGACGACGTTGATCTGCACATGCTCACCGTACTGCTCGAAGTAACCGCGGAGGATGGACTCCAGAATGTCCAGACCCTTCTCACCCTTGAGCAGGGCCGGGTCGAAGCGTTGGTTGACCAGAGCGCCGGTCTGGTACATGAACAGGTCGGAGTGTGCGATGGAAGAGAGGGCGGCGGTGGGGCCGTTCGTGTCTCTGCCGCTCATCGGGGAGGCGTTGTCGGCCTGCGGGGTGAAGGCATGGCGGCCGTCGGGCATGGCACCGATTTGCTCGCCGAGGGTGACGTTGTAGGACTGCGTGGACACGACGATTGTGTAGCGTGCTCCGTGGCCGTCATCGAGGCCGTTATACTGCAGCTCGTCGCTGAGCCAGTCGGCCAGCTCGCGGGCGTAATCGTCGACGATAGGATCGTTATTGCCGTACTTGGGCGCGCGGTTGAGCAGCAGCTGACGCATATTCTCGTGGCCCTCGAAGTCGCAGGCCAGCAGATCCATCAGCTCACTCATGGTCATGTACTTGTCGCGGAAGACACATACGTCGATCGCGGCGAGGGAGTCGGCAACGTTGGCGGGGCTGGTGACGGCGCAGACGGAGAAGCTGTGCGGCGCGGCGCCCTGCTGCAGGTACTTGCCCTTATCGATGCAGCCCTGCGTGAAGCAGGAGGCCGTCAACGTCGGCAGCAGGTAGGCGTGGCAGGAGACGACGCGGGAGAAGACCTTCAGCCAGGCCTGCGCAAAGTAGTGCAGCTGGGTGCGGAAGGCTCCGGTAAGCTGATCCATGGAGGTGAAGGTCCGCACGTCGCCGGTCTGCAGGCCAATCTGCTTCTTGGAGACGGGATCGACGCCGTTGTTGAGCGTGATCTCGAGGATCTTGTAGGGGTTGAAGAAACCGACGTTCGCATTTTCATCCGTGATGCCGGGTACCATGTTCTCCACGCAGCCGCAGACGCAGTACTCGCGCGCCTCCTTGACCGAGTAGCCCATGGACAGCAGATTGGGAATGCAGATGTTGTCGTTGAAGAACGCGGGGTGGCTGTTCCCCTTGCGGATGCACTCGAGTGCGAGACGCAGGGTATTGCGGTTGATGTTGTTGTGATAGCGGAAGGACATGGCCGGCTCCTTGGTGGGCATCTCGATGATGGAGCGCAGTACCAGATCGGTCAGGCCGTTGCAGGCGTCCTTGCCATTTTGCAGCTGACCGCCGAGGAACATGTGCATCCACAGCGGGCAGCCGGCGTAGGACTGGGCCTCCATCGCGGGACGGTAGATCTTCAGCTCGGAGACCTTCAGCTTCAGCTCATTGACGAGGTCGGACATGAAGTCCTCGCTCACGCCGCGTGCGAGATCCGCCTGATACAGCGGGTACATGTACTGGTCGAAGCGGCCGAGGCAGTGGTTGTGGCCGTTGCCTTCGAGCATAAAGGCGAGGTGGGTGAACCAGACGAGCTGGACGCCTTGATGGAAGGTCTTGGGTGCGAACTCGGGCACGACGCGGCAGTTCTCGGCCATCGTCCGCAGCTCCTGACGGCGCTCCTCATTGTCGCACTCGGCGGCCATCTTCTCGGCGAGGTCTGCGTAGCGGTGCGCGTGGTCGATCAGGGCCTCCATGACGATGATGAAGCTCTCCCAGTTGTTCTTCCGGTTCAGGGCCTCGATGTCCGTCTCGGTCTGCGCGGCGATCTTGGCCTTGCACTCGTCGATGTACCAGCGGTAGCCGCGGTTGATGAGGTTGTAGTAGTCGGGGGCATTGGAACCGGTGTCCTTCTCACGGCTGCCGATCGTGAAGACGCCCAGCTCCTCCATGAGGGCGGACTCCTCGTCGATCTGTGCTTTCGTGAAGTCGCCGAAGGTGTGGCCCTTCCACTGGGCGGCCAGAGCCTTCAGCTCATCTTTCTCACCGGGCAGGAACTGATAGGGGTCATAGGGACGGGTATCGGCGGTGTCGATCTCGTCGGAGAGCCAGGACAGCACGTCGACGAACACCGGGCATCCGACGAGACGGGAGGCCATGTGGCCGGCCAGGATGGAATCCGGGTCGATGAAAATGGAGCGGTTCTCCAGAAAGTACTTGAAGAACTTCGCGCGGCGCAGAGTGTTCGGCTCCGTGGCGACACCCTGATAGTACTTCGTGACCAGACGAGCACGATCCAGGCAGATGGTGGGGGTGGTGGAACGCTGGCGATCTCTCAACCGCTTGATTCTCTCAGAAAGCATACTTTATAACTCCTCCTTGTTTATATCGGCAAAACCCGCCCGGTACCGATGGAACGGGTGATGTCTATGTGTTCGGGGCGTCTGCGCGGCAGAAGCAGGAATACGGTTATTCCACTATATGGAATTATAAGAATGGATATTTACACGATTCCACGCAGCGTATGCGTTGAATATAAAAAAGAAACGCTGCACGGACAAGCCGTACAGCGATAGTTCCCATGGGAATGGCTTCGGTGACGGCAAAGTCAAGGTTTGGTGCTGACGTATCTGACTTATCCCGACAACCCGGGCATCACAGTGACCCACTCGCGGGGCTTCTCACCCCATTCCGTTCCAGTACAGTGACCGGACGCACCCTTTATGCGATTGTGAAAAACGGTTACAAGTTCTCGTGTCAGTGTAATACAGCTATAAAAGCATGTAATACTGACTATGGACAGAACATAGCACATGAAAAGAAAAATTGCAATAGCTTTTGTCAAATTTTTCAAAAATTTCAATATTTGAATTCCAACATATGAAAAATAGACGATATATCGCGGCGATGCTCGGGCAAGGTACGATTTAACCACAAAAGAATCTCAAAGCTGAAAACTTTTATTGAAATTCGGGTTGTCAGATGCTATACTGATATTCGGAACACGCGAAAGCAGGAGGAAGTACGATGGAAAACGAAAGTCTCACACATTACATGCGCGTAGCCGTCTCGCTCGCCGAGCGGATCGCCGCGGGGGAGCTGCGGGAGGGGGAGAAGCTCTCCGGCCGCTCCAAGCTCTCGCCGGAGTATAACGTCTCGCCGGAGACGGTGCGCCGCGCGCTGCGTCTGCTGGCCGACATGAAGGTCGTGGAGGTGAAGGAGCAGAGCGGTGTCTACATCCTCTCCGCCGACAACGCCCGGCGCTACCTGCACCTGTGCGCGGGCAGAAACGACCTGCAGGAAAAGCAGCGCCGCCTGCGCCGCCTGCTCGCCCAGCAGGAGCAGCTGCACCGGCAGGTGACGGAGCTGTGCACCGCCATCCTCGACGAGACGGGCCGCACGCCGGAGAGCCTGCCGAACTACAGCTGCCGCATCCCGGAAACCTGGGCGGGGAGCGGCAAAACGGTCGGCGAGCTCCAGTTCTGGCAGCAGACCGGCGCAACGATCGTCGCCATCCACCGCAACCTCGACTGCATCGTTTCCCCCGGCCCCTGTGCCGAGCTGTACGCAGGCGACAGCATCGTCTACGTCGGCGACGGGCAGGCCCGCGAGGCGGTCAGCCGCTTCTTCGCGTAAAGCAAGAGAAAAGAAAAAAGGAATCGAAAAGAAAGGAGCCATTCCGACATGGTACACAACGAACTGCACGCCATCGACCTCGGCATCATCGCCGCGTACCTCATCGCCATGGTCACCATCGGCGTGGTGATGGTCAAGCGCGTCCAGAACACCGACGACTACTACCTCGGCGGCCGGTCCTTCGGCCCGCTGGTGCTCATGGCCACCGTCTGCGCCACGATCATCGGCGGCAGCGGCCTGATGGGCCGCGCGGGCGTCGCCTACTCCAGCGGCTTCAAGGCGATCATGACGGCGCTGCCGTATCTGCTGGGGATGTTCATCTTCTCCGGCTTCGCCGGACGCATCTCAGCCGTGGGCACGACATTCAGCGTCACATCCATCCCCGACCTCTTCGAGCAGCGCTTCGGCAAAACGGCGAAGGTTATCCTCGGCTGCCTGATCGCCTTCACGATGATGGGCACCGTCGCCTCGCAGGTCACGGCCACCGCCACCATCATCAACATGCTCGGCAGCGAGATCGGCATCTCCTTCGAGCTCGGCGCGCTCATCGCCTGCGTCGTGTTCATGGTCTACACCGCGACGTCCGGTCTCTTCGGCGTCATCTATACGGACGTGTTCCAGTTCGTGATGCTGATCCTGTTCGTCTACATCATGATCCCCTCGGCGTCGGTCATGAAGCTCGGCGCCTTCTCCGTCTTTCTGGAGAACCTCGCCCCGGAGCTGGCGAAGCCCTATATCGACGGCAGCATCCTCAGCGACATCATCACCTACTTCGTCTTTACCCTCGCGGGCGCGGAGATGTGGCAGCGCGCCTTCGCCGCCAAGAGCCGCAGGGCCGCGAAGGAGGGACTCTTCCTCGGTACGTTCGTCTATGGCCTGACGATTCCGCTCGTCTGGTTCATGGGCGTCATCACGCACCAGCTCGTCAGCGCGGATAAGATCGCGCAGTACGGCTCGACGGACGCGGTCGTCCCCGCGCTCGCCATCGAGGTGCTGCCCGTCGGCCTGACGGGGCTGGCGCTGGCGGGCATCCTCTCGGTCATCATGTCCACCGCCGACAGCTACCTCATCGTCTCCGTCCAGACCTGCGTCCACGATATCTATAAGGTGTTCCATCCGAACATCCCGGAGAAGAAGGAGCTGCGCCTGACGCGCGTGTTTGCGATTGTCCTGCCGCTCGGCGCGCTGGTCATCGCGCTCTATATCAAGAATGCCTACAACATCCTGATGTTTGCCTGGAGCTTCTACGCCGCGGCCGCGGGTCTGCCGGCCTTCGCCGCGCTCTATTGGAAGAAGGCCACGAAGGCCGGCATCATCTCCGGTATGGCCGCGGGCTTCACGGTCTGCGTCGGCTGGAAGCTGGCGGGTACGCCCTTCGGCCTCGGTCCGACCGTCCCCGGCGCCATCGCCTGCGCCGCCGCGCTGGTGATCGTCAGCCTTGCAACGTATAAAAAAGCCCCCACCCGCTTCCTCGACCCGTATGAGGAGGAGAGAAAGCAGAAGGCGCAGCAGGCATAACAGAACAAGCATATGTGTATTGGCTACCAGAAAAAGGAGTTGATACCATGCCGAAGAAACGTGCAAATGGAGAAGGGAGTCTGCGCAAGCGGAAGAATGGTCGCTGGGAGGGACGCTACACCGCAGGCTACGATCCCGCCACCGGCAAGCCTATCCACAAGAGCGTCCTCGCTAAAACCCAGTCCGAAGCCAAGGAAAAGCTCAAGCAGGCCATTGCGGAAGCCGAAAAGCTGGACATGAGCCGCGCAAAATCCTACACGCTGGGCGCGTGGATCAAGCTGTGGTACGAGGTCTATGCCGAGCCGCGCCTGCGGGAGAAAACCAAGGACTACTGCCTCAACTACATCAACAACCACATCATTCCGGAGCTGGGCAACACGCCGCTGGAAAAACTGACCACCATCCAGATCCAGAAGTTCTACAACGACCTGCAAAAATCCGGGCGCATCCAGCGATACACTCACATCAAGCTGAAGGACAAGGGCCTCAGTACCCGAGCGGTGCTGGGCATCCACACGCTGCTGAACAACTGCCTGGAGCAGGCGGTGGCGGAGCGGCTGCTCCTCACCAATCCTGCCAAGGGCTGCCGCCTGCCGAAGCTGAAAAAGCGAGAGATGAAGATACTGCCGGAGGACAAGATCGGTCCGTATCTGGCCGAAGCAGAACGGCACGGGCTGCTGGCGGCCTTCTATCTGGAGCTGACCACCGGCCTGCGGCGGGGAGAACTCCTCGCCCTGCTGTGGACGGACTTGGACGTGGAGAATATGACCATCTCCGTCAGCAAGCAAGTGAACCGCATCAACGGCGAGCTGGTGGTCAGCCAGCCCAAGACCTCCAACTCCATCCGTAAGCTGGCTATCCCGCAGCGGGCGGTGGAGCTGCTGGTGGAGGAGCACGCAAAGCACCCCCACAGTCCTTACCTGTTCGTATCGCCCAAGACCGGCACCATGTTTGACTCGGATTCCTTCCGTCACACCCATAAGAAGATCCTGAAGGCCATCGGCGCGGAGAACATACGCTTCCATGACATCAGACATACCTTCGCCACGCTGTCCCTCAAATACGGCGTGGACGTCAAGACGCTGTCCAGTGCGCTGGGACACTACGACGCGGGCTTCACTCTCAGCACCTACACCCACGCCACGGAGGGGATGAAGCGCTCCGCCGCCGATGCCATCGGAAACGTCATCAGTCAGGCGATGTAACCACAAAAAATAGCGGGAGAGGAGCGGATGATGCCATCCGCCCCTCTCCCGTGCTTTCCTGTCCTCTCGGCTTTTGGGTCAAGCGAAAAACGCCAAAATGCCGCGTTACTATTTGAGAACATAAATGCAAAAAAGTTCCTGATTTCGGCGGAAATCAGGAACTTTTTGGTGGAGACTGCTGGACTCGAACCAGTGACCTCCTGCGTGTGAAGCAGGCGCTCTAACCAGCTGAGCTAAGCCTCCCTATTCGGCAACCCTTACGAGTTGCCTTGTGGTGACCCGTACGGGACTCGAACCCATGTTACAGCCGTGAAAGGGCCGTGTCTTAACCACTTGACCAACGGGCCGGATAAACCCTTGAGGGGCCCCGGAGAGACGTGGTACATCTCTCCGGGCTTTGGTAGCGGCGACTGGATTTGAACCGGTGACACTGCGGGTATGAACCGCATGCTCTAGCCAACTGAGCTACGCCGCCATATCGATAAGCTCGACAAGCAAGAATAAATATAACACATGCGCCGGTGTTTGTCAACAGATATTTCCCGGAAATCCGGGAAAATCTTCACCGATCTTCGATGACGCCGCCGCCCAGCACCGTATCCCCGTCGTAGAGCACCACAGCCTGTCCGGAGGTGATGGCCCGCTGGGGCTGGCGGAAGACCACCCGCATCCGCCCCTCCGGCAGGGGTGTGACCTCCGCCTCCGCCTCCGTCTGGCTGTACCGGGTCTTGGCGGTGACGGCGACAGGCTCCGTCGGCGCCGTGCCGGAGATCCAGTTCACCCGGCAGGCCGTCAGCTCCCGTGCATAGAGTTCCTCGTTGTCCCCCAGCAGGATGGTGTTGTCGGCAGCGTTCTTCCGCACCACATAGACGTGTCTCCCAGCGCTGACGCCCAGTCCCTTCCGCTGGCCGGTGGTGTAGCAGGGGAGACCCTTGTGGCGGCCCAGTACCCGGCCCTCCCGGTCCACAAAGTCACCGGGCGTCATCTCCACATGACCATACTCCCGCAGGAAGCGGCCGTAGTCCCCGTCCGGCACAAAACAGATATCCTGACTGTCCGCCTTGTCGGCGTTCAGCAGCCCCGCCTCACGGGCGCTCTCCCGGATGGCGGGCTTGTCGAACTCCCCCACCGGCAGCAGCAGGTGCGACAGCTGGTGCTGCGTCAACTGATACAGCACATAGCTCTGATCCTTCCGCCGGTCCCGGCCCCGCAGCAGCCGGTACAGCCCCGTCTCCGGATCGTAGCCCACACGGGCATAGTGGCCCGTAGCCAGATAGTCGTAGCCCAGCACCAGCGCCCGCTCCAGCAGCGCTCCGAACTTCAGGCACCGGTTGCAGTCGATGCAGGGATTGGGGGTGTGACCGGCGCAGTATTCCGCCACGAAGTGGTCCATGACGTCCCGTGCAAACCGTTCCGTCTCATTGAATACATAGAACTTCATCCCCAACCGATAGGCCACGCTGCGGGCATCGTCGGCATCGTCAGCGGAGCAGCAGGTACCCTCCACCTCGCCGCTGTACAGCTTCAGCATGGCCCCGTCGCAGGCGTAGCCCTGCTGCTGCAATAGAAGCGCCGCCGCCGAGCTGTCCACTCCGCCGGACATGGCCACCAGAACTCGTTTTTTCTCCATGCACCGTTTCCTCGTGTATCCTTTCCCGCCAAAGCGGGGATCCTAATATCATATGTGGGGCCGTCAGTCCAGATTTTTCCGGGTGAAGGCCGTATAGGGCAGCGCATCCGCCAGTCCCAGCAGCACCGGATGAAAGCCGCCGCCGTAGGCGAAGGGCGGCTCCCGCAACACCGTTTTGGTGCAGCGCCGATCCGGCAGCGACACCGTTACGGTGGTACCCTCCGGGCCGGACTGTAACAGCAGCCGCCCGCCGTGACCACGGGCAATGGCCTGACACAGGGGCAGGCCCAGCCCCAGACCCTGTGGGGGAGGCGGCATCCGCAGTTTCTCCAGATAGCCGTCGAAGAGGTGCGCCTGCTGCTCCGGGGGGATGCCCACGCCGCTGTCTGCCACCGTCAGCAGCACTTGTCCCGCTGCGGCCCGCAGCGTCACCGTGACCTCGCCGCCGGAGGGCGTGTACTTCACCGCATTGGACAGCAGATTCCACAACAGCCGCTCCAGATAGCTGGGGTGGATGGCCGCCACATGGGCCGTCAGGCTGCACCGCAGGGTCAGCCTCACCCCGGCATGGGCCACCAGCGGCTGGGCGCAGTGCATCAGTTCCGTCAGCCACGCCACCAGCTCCACATTCTTCGTCTCCAGCGGCTCTGTTTGAGAGATCAGGGGGGCGGCGGAGAGATTGTTCACCAGCCGCAGCAGCCGGTAGTAGCTCTGGCACAGGATGGCGGCGCTCTGCCCGGTGGAGCCTTCGCCCTCCGGCATCTCCTCCGGCACCAGCCGGGTCAGCGCTGTATGGATGTTGCCCATGGCCCCCCGCAGCTGCGCTGCGATCTGCGGCATGATCTGCTCCAGCAGGATCTGGCTGTCCTCTTGATGCTCCACGGCCATCGCCCCCTTCCTCTTTACCATGCCGGGAAACGGGGGGAAGTATCCCCGCCAACTTTCTCCAGCGCAGCGGCAGTGGTGAAATTCAACACATTATAGCAGGGTTCCTGTTGAAAAACAAGGCATATCCCCGGATTTGAAAAAAGAAAAAAATTTTATGAAAAAAGGCTTGATTTTTTTGCGGCAGGTGCATATAATACTAAACATACCATATGTTTGATATATTCCATCAGAGAGGAAGTTTTCGTGATGAGCATTAAAGTTGGTATCAATGGATTTGGCCGGATCGGCCGTATGGTCCTGCGCTGCAGCCTGCAGCACCCGGAGATCGAGATCGTGGGCATCAACGACCTTTGCCCTGCCGACTATCTGGCATATATGCTGAAGTACGACACCATGCACGGCCGGTTCCAGGCCGACGTGTCCTCCAGCGACAAGGGCATTATTGTCAATGGCCGCAGCATCCCCGTGTACGCCGAGCGTGACCCCGCCAACCTGCCCTGGAAGGAGATCGGCGCCGAGTACGTCATCGAGTCCACGGGCCTGTTCCTGACCAAGGAGAAGGCCGCCGGCCACATCGCCGCCGGCGCCAAGCACGTGGTGATGTCCGCCCCCTCCAAGGATGATACCCCCATGTTCGTCATGGGCGTCAATCAGGACACCTATACCTCCGACATGACCTTCGTCTCCAACGCCAGCTGCACCACCAACTGTCTGGCTCCCGTGGCCAAGGTCCTGCACGATAACTTCGGCATTGCCGACGGCCTGATGACCACCGTTCACTCCACCACCGCCACCCAGAAAACGGTGGACGGCGTGTCCGTGAAGGACTGGCGTGGCGGCCGTGCCGCCTCCGGCAATATCATCCCCAGCTCCACCGGCGCTGCCAAGGCCGTGGGCAAGGTCATTCCCAGCCTGAACGGCAAGCTCACCGGTATGTCCATGCGTGTCCCCACGCTGGATGTCTCCGTGGTGGATCTGACCGTGAATCTGGAGAAGCCTGCCACCTACGACGAGATCTGCGCCGCCATGAAGAAGGCCTCCGAGGGCGAGCTGAAGGGTATTCTGGATTATACCGACGAGGCTGTGGTCTCCTCCGACTTCCTGGGTGACACCCACACCTCTATCTTCGACGCCAAGGCCGGTATCGCCCTGACCGACACCTTTGTGAAGGTGGTCTCCTGGTATGATAACGAGATCGGCTATTCCGATAAGATCCTGTGCCTCATTGAGCATATGTACTCCGTGGATCACAAGTAATCGCATTTTCCCCTTTTCATTTGCTTTCTACCTTTACGTTTTCCTTCTTTTTGTTCCGCCAAAGAAGCCGCCGTCAGGGCGGCTTTTTTGGTGCTCATTTTTTGGAAGCTTTTTGAAGTCCTGAGAAATGCCCCGGCGTGCAGGAAAGACTTTTTTGGACACACAGAGAGCCTGCGGCTTTTGCCGCCGGCTCTCTTTCTGCACTTTCTCAATCAAATGCCGGAGCCAACGCCCGGTATTTCCCCAGCGGAGAGGCTCCGTTCCATGTGAGGTATCCACCGGTGTTGCCGGTGTCCCGCAGGGCCTTGATCTGAGCACCTACCTCCTCCGGGCCGTAGGTGTTGTAGGGCTCCCGGATGGCGTTGTAGGCCTGCACCCACGTGCGTACCGCCGCCGGAGACGCCGTCTCCAGCTGTCGCTGGGCAGCCTTCTGGCCGAAGGCATACATGGTCTCGTAGGGATGCTCCCACGGCAACCAGTCCCCGGAGGCCCCGTAGTGATCCGGATAGGGCATGGCGCTGATGGCGTCCACCACATTGCTGATGGCAGGCCAGTACTGGCCGTAGGCGGTGACGTAGGCCTCGGCGCACTCCCCGAACACATCGGCGGAGACATACACCCCGGCGTCGTGGAGTCGGTCGCAGGCGTACATCAGGAATCGCTGCACCGCTTGGGCCTTGCTTTCGCCGTTTTCGTTGCGGTAGTCAATGGTCCCCTCCTCGAAGGCCCATGTGCCGTCGGGGAAGCGCATATAGTCGAACTGGATCTCGTCAAAGCCCATGAGTCGGGCCGCCTCCAGCCCCAGCTCCACCTTGTACTGCCACACGAACCGGCTGTACACACTGGGCCAGTACATCCCGCCGATCTGCAAAGGCTCGCCCGCCTGATCGGCGATGACGCACTCCGGGTGATCCTCCGCCAGATGGGGGTCGTTGAAGGCCGTGATGCGTCCGATGACGTAGTACCCGGCATCCTTCAGGGTCTTGATGCCCGTCTGATATACCTCCAGCGTGTTGTAGGCACTCTCGTAGGCGGAGGGGGAGTACTGCTTCATCACCTCCGAGGGATAGGCGATGGCTCCGCCGTCCATGATGTCCACCACAAAGGCGTTGATACCGCAGGAGTCCGCCACCTCCACATATTCCGCCGCTTGGGCGATGGATTCGTTGTTGAGATACAGGGCCTTCACCTCGCCGGGCATGGGATGGCCCTGAAAGACGGCCTTTTCACGGGGGAAGTAGTCCAGCCCCGCGGCGTCGCCGCCGCCCCAACTGTCCCCTCGTTCGGCGTGGAGCTGATAGACCTCCTGATCGTACTGCGCCTTGGCGCTGGGCTCGTCCATGGTGACGTACTCCGCCCGAATGTAGCCGCCCTCCACCTGCCAGCGCCCCACGGCGCCGCTGGCGTCCATATCCTGCCAGCCGGTGACAGTCAGGGCCTCTCCCTTCTGCACCAGCCGTCCCGGCACGGCCCCCGCCTCATCCAGCAGGTTCACCGCCGTGCGGACGTAGATGGTTTTCGTGGCCACCACTTCCTTGGGATCCGTTACCAGCTGCTCACGGGGCAGATAGCCGAAGCTGTCCTCCCCCAGCACCAACCGCACCAGGCCGGGGTGGTCCTTGTCCTCGTCCTCCACCACATAGGTGACCTTCGTCCCCCGTACCGGCTGGGACAGGACGGTCCCCTCGCCGTCGGTGATGTCCGCCGTCAGCCCCTCGGCGGCCACATAGCCCTCCGCCAGCGTCAGGGGCTTTTCCGCCCACCGGCAGAAATACAGCGCCGCCCCGGCTGCACACAGCAGCACGACGCACAGGATGATCCACAGGGCGGTGTGGGGACGCTTCTGAACAGTTTCCTTGGTAGCTTGCATGGACGTACCTCCCGGATTCATTGTCTCCATTATACGGGAAGCGGCGGCGGAAAGCTACCGGAAAATACTCACTTTCGACAAATTTCATATTTCCTTAAAAAATCGCCGCCGGAGCGTGGACAGCCGGGCGGCGTGCGTGGTATACTGTACGGAGAATTTGTATGGAAAGGGAGTGGCACGGATGAAAAAAACATACCTTGGCTTGATGGGACTGTTCCTGCTGCCACAGACGGCACTGGCCGTCGATGCCGCCGCCCCGGCAAGCACCAGTGTAAGCTCGCCGCTTGCCGCCCTGTGGCGGGTGCTGCTGACCCCCATCACCGTGCCCCATCTGCCGTGGCAGCTGCCGCTGCTGGCCCCCGTTGCGCTGGTGCTGGTGCTGGTGCTGCTGATCTTCTGCCTGTTGGCTCGCCGTGGCGGCTATCGCCGTGGCTTCCGGGAGGGGGAGCGTGTGGTGATGCGCCAGATGGCCCGTGAGGAGCAGGAGGCCGCCGTGCCGCCCATGCCCCACCGTCCGGCCCCGCAGCAGCCCGCCGCCCCGAAGTCTGCTCCGCAGCCGGAGAAGGCTCCCACGCCCCCGCCTGCGGAGGAGAAAAAGCCCGCCCCTCCGGCAGCAGAAAAGCCGGCATCTCCCGTCCGGGAAACACCGGCCCCCGCCGCCCCGGTCTCTCAGGAGGAGAAGCCGGACGAGCTGGACATCGATCTGCTGTTGGAGGAGATCAAGCGGATGTAGCTCACTTCTTCAGGAAGCCGAACAATCCCTTTTTCTCATAGGGCCGGGCGCTGACGCCCTGCACCTCATAGCCGGTCTTGCCGATGGCGGCCCGCAGGGCCTCCTCGTCCAGCGGCGCCTCGCTGAGGATCACCGCCTGCCCCTTGGTGTGGGAGGCGGTGACTTTTTTCACCGGCAGAGCGCCCCGGATGGCATCGCTGACATGGGCCTCGCACATCCCACACATCATGCCGTCTACCTTCACCGTTGTCTCGATCATATGGATTCCACTCCTTTTGGTTAATGTTATCTAACTGCATCTCAGAAACCAAGCCGCCCGCAGGCGACCTCTGGAACGACTGCATTGTAATCCCCACCGCCGGTTTTGTCAAGAGACGCTCTTGCAAATCCGGCAAAACCCACTTATAATATATTATAAATCATACCGAGCCCCAAGGAGGAAGCTTCCCATGCAGCTCTCTGCAACGAAAAAACTGGTATTCTGCGCCATCTGCGTGGCATTGTGCGTGGTGCTGCCCATGGCCTTTCATGCGCTGGGCTCCGGCACTGTGTTCCTGCCCATGCACGTCCCCGTGCTGCTGTGCGGCCTGGTCTGCACGTGGCCCTACGGCGTGGTCTGCGGCCTGCTTGGCCCGCTGCTGTCGTCGGTGCTGACCGGTATGCCTGCGACGGCGGTGCTGCCCTCCATGATGGCGGAGCTGGCGGTCTACGGTCTGGTAACGGCGCTGGTGATGCGTCTGGTGCATACGGGGCGGCTTTACGGCGACCTCTATATCGCCCTGTGCTGCGCCATCCCCTGCGGCCGCATCGTGGCGGGCGTGGTGAAGGCATTGACCTTCCCCGCCGGCAGCTGGTCCATGGCGGCGTGGGTTTCCGCCCACATTCTGATCTCGTGGCCCGGCACCCTCATCCAGCTGGCCCTGCTGCCCACACTGGTGGTGGCCCTGACCAAGGCCCGGCTGGTGCCGCCCCACTATTAAAATTTTTATAGCTTGCACAAAATGAGGGTGGCATTTTGCCGCCGGATATGGTAAACTATTCCTGTCAACCTGACGGCTTTGGGCCGCAGGTGTGAGGAGGAATGGAAATGAACCGTCAATACCCCAGACTGGTATTGCGTGACTCGTCCTTCCGCAGCAACGCCCGGGAGACTATCTCCCGCTGCGCCGCCTGCGGAATCCAGGTCTGCGGCGTCATCAAGGGCGTCAACGGCCTGCCGGAGGTGGCCCGCCGCTTCCGGGAATGCGGCGTCACGCAGTTGGGAACCAGTCGTCTGGAGCAGGTGGAGCGCTGCCGCCAGACGGGCATCCCCGGCCCCTATCTGCTGATCCGTATCCCCGGCCCCACGGAGCTGCCGGAGCTGGTACGGCTGTGTGAAATGTCGCTGCAAAGCGAGCGCACGACTCTGGACCTGCTGGAGCAGGAGTGTACCCGGCAGGAGAAGTCCCACGCCGTCATCATCATGGCGGATCTGGGCGACCTGCGGGAGGGCTACTGGGACCACGAGGAAATGGTGCAGACCTGCCTGTATGTGGAGCGCCGACTGCCCCATGTCCACCTGTCCGGCGTAGGCGTGAACCTCAGCTGCTACGGCTCTGTGCGGGCCACGCCGGAGAAGATGCAGATGCTGCTGGCCATCGCCCGCCGGGTGGAGGACGCCATCGGCCACCCGCTGGAGATAGTCTCCGGCGGCGCCACCAGCTCCTATCCCATGATCCATACCGGCACCATGCCCGCCGGCATCAACCACCTACGGATCGGAGAAAATATTCTGACGGCGCAGGATATTGCCGATTCCTGGGGCATCTACGATGCAGACTACCTCCGGGACGACGTGTTCCGTCTGGAGGCAGAGGTGGTGGAGGTGAAGGAGAAGCCCACCTATCCCCAAGGGGAGCTGGGGGCCGACGCCTTCGGCCGAAAGCCTGTCTATGAGGATCGTGGCCTCCGACTCCGTGCCATTCTGGCGTTGGGCCGGGCCGACGTAGGCGACATGGAGACGCTCCGGCCCACCATGCCCGGCGTCACCGTCATCGGCGGCTCCTCGGATCACTGTATTCTGGACGTGACCGACGCCCCCCAGCCGGTGCAGGTGGGGGATGTCCTGTCCTTCCGGCTGTGTTACAGCCACGTACTCTATGCCACCCAGCGGGACGATGTTCCCGTGGTGATCTGTCCGTGACCTCCGGGCCAAGCCCGCTGGCGATAAAATTCATCTAAGGAGGAACTCCCCTTTGAACAATGATAACTTTATGGTATTCGTCTATAATGCCATCATCGCTCTGTTCGCCTTCTTCGTGGCGGCCCCCATGCTGCTCAACGCCATCAGCCTTTTCACCGTGCAGAAGCGCTTCGCCAAGGTCATGGTGGACGAGGGCGTGGTGAAGGAGGAGACGGTGCGCCGCCTGCATCCGAAGAAACAGGTGGCCGGCGTCCTGATCTCCCTGCTGGTGCTGGCTGGTCTGGGCTGGACCTGCACACGGGTGGATATGGGCTATATCTGCGGCTGCATCGCTCTGGTGGCGGGCGTGCTGAAGTACCGGAATATCATCCAGTTCAACAGCCTTACCGTCCAGCGCTTCCGCAATACCTACAAGGATGAAATGGATCTCAATAAGTACAATAAGTACGTGGATTCCCATTTCTAAGAGCGAGCGTATCACCTGTAAGCAGGGTGTATTTTTACAAACGAGCCTTAACGGCGCAAGCTGTGCGACGGATTTTAACCGCAAACAGATACTGTGAAGAAGAAGGCCCCCGGCATTGCCGAGGGCCTTCTTCTTGTATTGGCAACCAAAGACAACCCCCGGCTCTGCCGGGGGGAAAAATAGCCTATGGCGAGGGGCAAAGAAGACAAGCAAAAAGTCTCCGAGTTAGAGTAAAGAAAGACCACATCCACATGCTGATAAGCATCCCGCCGAAGTACAGCGTATCCCAGACTATGGGATACCTGAAAGGAAAGAGCAGCATGATGATATTTGATCGGTATGCGAACCTGAAGTATAAGTACGGGAACAGGCGCTTTTGGGCAAGAGGGCATTTTGTGGATACGGCAGGACGCAACAAGAAAGCGATCAAGGCGTACATAGAACCAGTTGGAGGAGGACAAAATGTCTGACCAGATTAGCATAAAGGAATTTATAGACCCGTTTACGGGTAGTAAGAATCCCAAGGCATAGATAAAAACCCCTTAAGGGGCTTCGCCCGTAATAGGCCCTTATAGGGCCCCAATTAACGGGCACGACAGTGGCCGGGAATCGGTTGGCACGACGGTGGGCGGCCGCCGCCCCTTGTGAAATTCTATCGGTAAATGGTGTGTAGGGCGGGGTACCCTCACCCCGCTGCCCGGCCCCCCACTCCCGGCAGGGCACACGGGCCCTGCCCTACAAAATGTTGCGTTATCGCACTGGACGGACAGAGCCGTCCGCCCCTACAATATCCATGTCCCCATTCCGTCTTGCAATCCCGCCTAAAATGCGGCGTAATAGTCCATGGAAAGGATGTACGCATTATGCTGCTTAAAAAATATACTGTCGGGTGTTTCAGGCCTGCTTCGGCCTGAAGGCCCGGGTACTGCCCTGGCGCAGGCCGGAATGTATCACCGGAGCCGGGAGCCTGCAAAGGCTGCCGGAGCTGCTGGCGGACGCCGGGTGCAAAGAACCCATGATCGTGGCAAGCCGCCGCCAATGCGCCGCACCGGAATTTATTACCATGGCGGAGAGGCTCCCGGCCCGGAGCAGCTTCCACGGCGTTACGGCGGAGACCGGCCTGGACGCCCTGACCCATGCGGTGGAGGCCTACATCGGCCGCTTTTATAACACCCGGGAGACCCGAAGCCTTGCCTGGCAGGTGGTAGAGGCCATTTACCGCATGAACCGGGCGCTGGGCATTCCGGAGTACTTTTCCTGTATTCGGTCGGAGGACCTGCCTCAAATGGCCGCCTGGGCGGAGGCCAACCCCGTATACCCGGTGCCGGTGATTTTCGGCAAGGAGGACTTTATCTGCGTGGCCCGCCGGGTGATGCCGTGAACCTTGGCAATTAAAAACGAAAAAAGGGAGGCGGCTTACGAGACGGTTCTGTTTCATAAGCTGCCTCCCTTTTTAATTCCGGGCGTGAAGAGCATCCTTTAATTTTTACGGTTTCGGTGCGCTTTATTCGGCGGCGGTTGGCACCGTATAAATATTGATGTGATTTCCCGCAGGATCAGCCATGCGGAACATATGCCAGCCGTAGGGGCGGAAGAAAGGCTCCTGGGTGACGGCACCGGCTGCCTGCGCCCGGGGATAGATATCCTCCAGAGTCGGCACCTGCAGCTGGAAATGTACGGCGCCGGAGGTGGGGAACGGATTTTCCTGGGTCAGCAGCACCAGCTTTGTGCCGGCGAGATCGTACTTAACGCCCCGGTCCTCCGGCCCCTCGTCCCAGCCATAGAACGGTTGTGTCGCAAATACCTGCTCGTAAAAGGTGCCCATCACGGATTTGGGGCAAATCGAGATCGGGTATATCTGTAACCCCTCTCGAGTACTGTCGGAATTGGCGCTGGAATATATTGAGTGGCTGAAGATAATCACCGTGTGACAGGCGCTATTCGCCCTATAGGCAAAGCGTATTTTCCGCAAGGGTAAGGATATGCGGCCGCCTCGCTTCATGCCCTCACCCATAGAGGAAAAATAGGCAAAGAAAAAGATCCTGTTTTCGATAGAAAACAGGATCTTTTGGAGCTGCTGGGCGGATTCGAACCGCCGACCTCATCCTTACCAAGTGATAAAAGTCCTCCCAGCCCTTGATTTGTAAGGCTTTGTGGGCATTTTTACCGCAAAAAGGATGCGGTCGGAAACTCTTTGTTCCATGTGTTCCACCCGTTCGTTTCCCCGTGTGGGTCAAGGTGTGGGTCAACGCCGCAAAGAGCAGCGGTGTGGGTCAACTTTTGGCGGGGCGAAAATCGTTTCATTTTGCGCTGCTGTAGACAATAAAAGGGTACCTTGCTAAAAGTATAGAGCCGTCGGGCGGAGAAAGGCTCTCCCGCCAGACGGCTCTTTATTTTCGCAGTCGTTTCCCGTATGGGTCAAAATGTGGGTCAAGCGGAAACCTCTGCGTCAAAAAAACGCGGACAGGTTTCGCCGTCATAGTTTGCTTTGCTGTTTCTCGCTCATAATGTCTTGCCAGCTCAGGTGTTTTCGCATCCAAGGCCACAAGTTCTCCGGCCCATGTTTTCAGTCCATAGATGTCAAATTTACTGTTTGAGATATACTCGCTGGTCCAATCCGTCTGCTACCGGGGTTCTTTTATCGTTGTGGCAGCATCCTGTGGTTCTATTGGTTTAATCGCTACAGGCACCTGCTGATTGGTAGCATCATAAACGAACGGTCGAAACTGCACGATCCTTACCTCTTAAATAGTATACCATAGTTTTTGCAAAATCTGAAGCAGAAAATTGAAATCAGTGTCGTCAATTTTTATTCCAATATCGCACCGCTGCAAACAAAAAATAAAACCCCCGGGGTCTCTTGTCATGCAAGAGGCCCCGGGGGTACTGTTTTATTTTGCCGCTTAGATCTTTTCTTTTTGGCTTACTCCTCCCGCTTTTTGCGCTTGAGCACAAAGGCTGCGGCGAGAATCGTCACGGGCAGGGCGATGGCCCACACCAGCACGCCGGTGTCGCCGGTGGCCGGAGTGCCGCCGTTGTTGGTGCCGTTGCCGCTATTGTCGCCGCCGGAGGTGCCGCCGGTCTGAATGGTCACATCGCTCATGTCATAGAGCCGGGTCTGGCCGTTTGCGAAGCGGTAGTAGGCCGCCAGAGCGTAGTAGCCCTGCTCGGTGGCCATGTCGTTCCGCTCGCCGCCAGCGGTGTGCCGGAAGCCGCCGCCGGTGACATAGAACCCGGCCAGAGCATCCAGAACGGTGTGGCCGTTCTTCACGAAACGGCTATCCGCGGTGGAATCGATGCCCAGAGCGGTGAGAGCCACGATGACCTGGGCGCAGGACTCGCTGTTCACGGTGCCCCAGCTGCCAAAGCCGCCGTCAGTGCGCTGCAGGGCGGAAAGGGCCTCCAGAGCCTTATCCACAGCAGCCTTCACGGTCTCGTTGGTCTTGTAGTAAGGTGCCAGGGCCTGGATGGCCATAGCGGTCATATCCGGGTCGGCGTTCTCGCCGCTGAGGTTCCAGCCGCCGTCGGGAAGCTGGGCATCCAGGATGACCTGAATCAGCTTCTCCCGGGTCACATCGCCCATAGTGGGGTAGTTGTGGCTATCCAGGGCAATGAGGGTGAAAATGGGGCCGTTAATGTCCTGGGTCTGCACATAATCCATGTTATCCAGACCCTTCAGCAGGTTGTGGCCGCCCACATTGGTGACATCCTTGCCGATGGCCGTCAGGGCCAGGATCACCCGGGCGTTGTCGGTGACTTTGGCCGGGTGCAAACGCTCATTGGCGTCAGCCTTGGCCTTCACATACTCCACCACATTGTCATAGTACCCGGCGGGTACGGTGCGGCCGCTGCGGGCCAGGCCGATGACCATCCACTCGCCGCCGGTGGAGTTCACCGTGGGGGTGCCCAAGGTGGCCATGAAGTCGCCGGTGGTCTTATAGATGGTATCCAGGTTTGCCATGAGGTCCGCGTGCTTGAGCTGGTTGAGCCTAATGATAGCGGCGGTGAGAGCGTCCACCTTGTCAGCGTCCACCAGGGCCTTGTCCTCGTCGGAGAGGGCATCGTAGGCGGACTTGGCGGCGGTGATGGCGGCCTCACTATCCAGAGTGACATTGGCGCCGATGGCGTCAATAAGGTCCTCCACGGTCTCGATGTCGCCCTTCAAAACGGTGATGGTCAGGTCGCTGATCTCCATCTGATAGAACTTCGCGTAGACATCCAGCCACCCATAGCCGCCGCTTCTGTGGGTAACATCCAGATAGCCGCCATGAATTCTGTAGGTGCCCGCCGGGGTGGTCTTGGGCACGGTGAAAGTGATGCTCTTGAGGGCCACCTCGGGGCCGACGGGGGTAGTGCCCTCGCCCTCCCAGGAGTCGCCGCCCTTGGACCACTTGGAGAAAATGTACTCCGCACCGGGAATATTGGTGGAGTAGTTCAGCAGGCAGTACTGCAGCTTATAGTCCTGGGCCAGCTGCTCGATGGGCAGCGTAGGGATGGAGATGGTAAGCTTGTCCCCAGCCTTGACCTGCCCGCCGTTCTCGGCCACGGTCTCATACTTGGGCTCCAGCTTGAAGTTGGGGTTCTCCTCCACCTGCAGCGTAATATCCGCCAGCATGCCGAAGCCATAGCGGGTGGAAGCGGCGATACCGCCGGTGTTGCCCTGATCGCCCTCGCGCCGGGATTGGAACCGTAGCCCCGGTTATCGGAGCTGCCCTTGGTGAGGGTGATCGTGCCGGATTCCGTCAGATAGGCCGCAACGCGGGGCTGATAAGATACCTGTTTTTTCACACCATTTTCATCAGTACGGTAAATATCGTGCTGGTTGTCTGTATTTACTACGCTCTGCAGAGGCATATCCGTATAGAACACCGTCGTGGTCGCAGGGTTATAAATACGGAGGATCTTGTGGATATTGGTAGGCCGCCCGATGATCCAGATACCCGCCGTATCGCCGGTGCGCAGATCCTCACCGGGGCGAGAAATGTTCTCCTGCACATAGCGGGTGACCTTGCCCTTGAGGGAGTAGACCTGCGTGACGGTCTGTCCCTGATAGTCAGCGGTGACCTCGATGCCGTTGTAGCCGTCCTTGATGAGGATGGTCACATTGCCCTTGGCGTCGGGGGTGTAGTCGGTCTTGACGGGGGTGCCGTCTTTGTTGTACTGGAGGTAGTTATAGACGCTGACCTTGGCGTTGGTGCCGTTGACCTTGAAGGTAAAGGGTGCGCCCTGGGTGCCGTAGTCATAGGTCCAGTTGTCGTATTTGCTGGTGTTGTTCAGAGAAGTGAAGTTTGTCAGGTTCTTGTTCAGATCCTGAATAGCCGTCTCCTCGGGGCTATTGACATGGACGGGGATCTCCGGAATCTGGCCGTAGAAATTGCCCGCCTTATCCGTAAAGGTGACGGTGAAGGTGGTGGTGCCTGCCTTTTTAGGCACCAGGTAGTACTTCATGGCCGGGAAAGTACTGCCGCCGCCCAGACCGCCATCCTGATAGACATCCTCCACTTCCTTAATCTCGAAGATGCTGTCATCCTTGATGTCAAATTTCAGAATGCCGGGCAGGGTATAGGGCAGACCTTTTTCTACCGCATATCCAGCAGGATACAGCGTCGTAGGCCGGTTCGTCCAAATCTCCCGGAATACGGCAGGATAATAGGTGTCCTCGTGGCCCAGGTCCAGATTATAGTGGTTGGCCGACATCATGAAGTCGTCGTAATATTCCGTGGGCTTGCCGATGGAGCTGCCGTCCAGAATGGACTGCTCGTTGACGGTGCGGTACGCAGCCTTGTAGGCCGTCATGACTGCGGCGTTTTCCGCAGAGTAAATGTACGAAAACTCCGCACGCTGTGCG
Source organism: uncultured Eubacteriales bacterium (assembly GCA_900552475.1). Classification (GTDB taxonomy): domain Bacteria; phylum Bacillota; class Clostridia; order Oscillospirales; family Oscillospiraceae; genus Vescimonas. The sequence continues at coordinate 54,997 of USAC01000002.1, forward strand.
TCGGACAGCTCCAGATACTCCACCTGGGCCTTCTGCACGGCGTCGTAATACTGGGCATAGTTTTCTGCGGTCACTTTCCCGGCAAAGGTGTTCACCAGGTCGATCCATGCCTGAACGCCGCCCTCATGGCGCTTTTTCAGCTCCTCCACCCGGGCCACGGAATCCTGCAGCTTTTTCACCGTCTCCGCAGACAGCTGCTTCTTTTCCTCGTCGGTAAATCTGTCATAGGCGCGCTGATAGCTCATGACGATCTTGTAGTGCTCGGAATACGTCAGATTATCGGTGCTCGGCAGAGCGCTGATAAAACCGGTCAGCTCCGCCGGGGTGGTCTTGACCACAATCACCGTAACAGTGGTGTGGATCTCGATTTTGGGATCCTTACTGCTGGTGCCAACGAATTCGATTACCGTTTTATCCTTTGCCAAGGGAACAGGTTTTTTGGCAAACGCCTGCATGACAGGTACAAGCATCTTCCGCTCGGGAATATGAACCTCACCGTCCACTAAAATCTTCGATTTTAATGTTTTCAGGCCCGAATTGCCCATTACGTTCATAAAATACGAAACACCGAAGTGGCCCACCGCAGGGGAAACATACACGGTATAATTCCAGCAGCCCTTGGCATAGCCGGTCTCGCCTGTGGGATTGCCGTTTTCATCTGTCTGGAACAGAGTACCCTCGGGATAGCCGTAGAATACATTTTCCTTGTCGAAATCGGGGGTACCACTGAAAATAAATTTCCCCCAGTAGTAGTCGCCCGGCTTGGTGAGGGTCAGCTTGTAATTCTCCGTGCAGCCCTGGGCGGTGACGGCGATGTAGAAATAGGCCGAGCCGCTGCCGGTAAACTGATTCGCCGGGGTGGAAGCCACCCCGTTTTCAAAGTCCGCCAGGACCTTGCCGTCGCTGCTCTTGAGCTGGGCGGTGGCCCCTGCGGGCAGGTCGGAGAGCGTCACGGTGAAGCCGCCGTCGTTATACTGCTTGAGATGGGTATAGTTTGCCAGCTTGCCGGTGAAGGCGGCGGTTTCCTTGTCAAAGGTCAGGGCCACTTTGGTACCGGCGGAGCCGTCCTGATGGATGGAGGTGAGGGATACATTACCGCCGGAGAGGAGGTTGCCCGCCGCCTGGAGGGCGATGGTGTAGGTCTCCGGGGCGGCATCGCCGTCATTGCCCACCTTCAGGGTGATGACGGTGCCAACCTGGACGGGAATGGCATCCTTGCGGCCATACTCCGTGCCGCCCACATAGATGCGGACGCGGTTCTGCTTGTTGCTGGCGGTGGGGGTGACGGTGAGGGCGGTGACGCCCTCGGGCAGAATCATGGTATAGTCATGCACACCGGAGGAAAAGGCGGGGTTCAGTTCGCCTGCGCTGAGGGCGATGGCCTTCAGGGTTTTGTTGCTATCCCCAAAAGCACCGCCGATGTCCGCACCCAGATTGCAGGTGTGCTGCACGGCGATCTCGTCCCCGGCCTTCAGCTTGCCGTTGGCCACGGTGTAGGCGGCGAAGCCCTCACTGGTGAACCAGTCGTTGAGGGTGCCCATCCAGCCGGAGCCCTCGGCGGCGGCCTTCTCCTCGATGCCGTTGATTTCGCTGATGTAGCCGGTGTCCGCGCCGGTCTGGGAATAGCCCCCGGCCGTCAGTGCGTCCACGATGCAGCTCATCATGGTGGAGTCATCCTGGAGTGTGACCCACTCGTCCACCAGCATCCCCTCCCAGGGTGCGCCGTCGGCCTCGGCCCAGGTGGTGTTTTCCACCGTCACATGGACCTGACCTGTGTGGTCGTCCGCCGCCAGCACGCTCACGGGAAGCAGTGACAGCGCCATGATAAGCGCCAGCAGCAGAGAAATGATTCTTTTTTTCATTTCTTCTTCCTTTCGTTCTTTTTATTTATGTAAATGCCGAAGCAATCACACACTTTTTGTCATTGCGAGGGCGCACCGCACCCGTGGCGATCCGTAATACCCTATATCTCACGCCCCCTGTTTCCCTCCCCCCGGGCCGCACTCTTTGCAGCACGGCCCGGGGGGAGGGAACATGAAAGGAACGACAAATAGCGCAAAGATTTTTCTGGAAAGCGGGACGGGAAAGGTCTGCCGTCCTCCCCCGCCCCGGCGGCTTGAAATGGCTGTCATGCTTTCCATGGAAAGCATGAGGCACCATGGTGCCTGGCAGCAAAAAATCACCCGGCCGCCAAAAAGCAGCCGGGTGAAGCGTTCGCATAACAGCTTCGGCCCCGGTACTGGCAGCGGCCCGGGAGCAGCGCCTTGCGTATCTGACTTAGCCGAATAAATCGGCATCACAGTGACCGTCTCGCGGGGCCTCTCACCCCATTCCGCCGCCGGGATAAACCCGGCTCACGCTGCCCCGTTGTTTGGTTTGAGTGCATTATAGCACAGGATATGACATATTGCGATGGAGAAACCTCCATCATTCGCCCCGACTTGACATCTCCCGGTGCATATCTTACATTGTTCTTAGGCGAAAGCCTAATCTCGCAGCCTTCCGGTGAGGTCCACACCCCGGTGTGGTCGCAGGCATTCATGGGTCCCGTAGGGCATTCTGACCCCCTGTACGAAGGCAGCCCCATGGAGGCCGACAGTTTTGGCGCTGTACCGGCAGCACGGGTGTGCGCCCTTCCGTCGAAAGCGGAAAGGACACAAAAGCAAAGGAGCTGATTCCATGTCCAAGAAATGCGCCAACGGCGAGGGCAACATCCGCAAGCGCAAAGACGGCCGGTGGGAGGGTCGCTACACCGCTGGCTACAACCCCGAAACCGGCAAGCGCATCATCAAAAATGTCCTGGGAAGACCCAGACGGAGTGCAAAGCGAAGCTGGCCGCCGCCATGGAGGCCAGTAAGGGCGTCGATGTCAGCCACACAGATGAGTATACCGTGGCCACGTGGCTGCGGAGCTGGTACGACATCTATGCCAAGCCAAATGTCCGTGCCGCCACGGCGGATCGCTACCACCTGATGATCGAGCAGTATACCATCCCCCGCATCGGCAGCATCAAGCTCACCAAGCTGACCGCCCACGACCTGCAAAAGCTCTACAAGGAGCTGATGGAGAGCGGCCGCACCAACCGCAAAAGCGGTCACGGCAATCCGGGACTCAGCAGCACCACCGTCCGCAGCCTGCACCTGATGCTCCACAACGCATTGAACCGTGCCGTAAAAGAGCGCTTGATCCTCCGCAATCCTACCGAGGATTGCATCGCACCGAAGGTGCAGAAATTCGAGATGCAGATCCTCCAACCGGAACATATCAAAACTTACCTTGACGCCGCAGAGAAACGGGGACTGCTGCCCATGTTCTATCTGGAACTGGTCAGCGGGCTGCGCAAGGGCGAGTTGACCGCCTTCCTGTGGAGCGACCTCGACATTACAAACAGAACCATCTCCGTCAGCAAGCAGTATGTCAAAAATCCTAACGGAGAGCTGACCCTCTCCCGCCCCAAAACGGAGACATCGGTCAGAAAGGTCAGTGTCCCACAGGAAGTCGTTGACCTGTTGGTCGCCGAGCATAAGAGACATCCCAATAACCCGTATATGTTCCCCTCACCCATCACAAGAGAGATGTATCACCCCGATTCTATCGTAAACCTGCACAAGAAAATTCTGAAAGATGCCGGGCTGCCGCACATACGCTCCCACAATCTCAGGCATACCTTTGCCACACTGGCCCTGCAAAACGGTGTGGACGTGAAAACCGTCAGCAGTATGCCGGGCCACTACGATGCGGGCTTCACTCTCCGCACCTACACCCACGCCACCCGCCAAAAGCAGGACGAAGCCGCCCAGACCATGGGCAGTTTCATGACGCAGGTGATGTGAGTCAATCTAAAAGAGATGAGCGGACGGATATTCCGTCCGCTCATCTTTCAACCTTTCCGGGCATTTCTGCGTGTGGGTCAGGGTGTGGGTCAAAGTTGACCCACATTTTGACCCGCACATAAAAGTGCATTTTTTCAACAAAAAAGCATCGAAAACCGAAGTTTTCGATGCTTTTTGGAGCTGCTGGGCGGATTCGAACCGCCGACCTCATCCTTACCAAGGATGCGCTCTACCGACTGAGCTACAGCAGCATATGGCGACCAAGATGGGGCTCGAACCCACGACCTCCAGCGTGACAGGCTGGCGTTCTAACCAACTGAACTACTTGGCCTGATCTCGCTCGTAGGAATCAAGCTTGTTTATTATAGCAAGCGCAGGCGGGTTTGTCAACACTCTTTTCCAAAAAAATTGCCGGGAACGGGAGAAAAACAGGAGGGCTGCTCCCATGGGGAGCGGATTGGCGGCCAGAACATAAAAGTATACATTTTGCATAGAAAATCGCATAATTATCATGAAAATAAATAGTTATTGCCATAGAAATTTGCTATAAAGCAGGTAAAATTTCTTGACAGAGGGAGGGCGGTGTGATACTCTATGGGCGTAGGCCGCTCTAAAGGCGGAAAACCGAAGGGAACAAAGGAGCGTGACCGCCTATGCAAAGAAAGTCTAAGTATCTCTGGGCTGCATTGGCAGCCTCTCTGTGCCTGATCGTAGCCCTGCTGGTGATGCTGGGCATGAGCCTGCGGCGCCAGCCGCTGACGGGCACCTACCTCTGCGAGGGGCTGAGCCCCGGAGCCGGTACCTATCTGGTGTTTGACGAGAAGGGGGACTACACCCTGTACCGGCAGTCCGGCGTGCTGTCCGCCGGGACGTATGCAGAGGACGCCAACGGCGTCTATGTGCTGAAGGGGGAGGGACTGACAGTCCCGTATGTGACCTACGACGGGAAGGACAGCGTGCATTTCTTCTCCGTGCCGGACACCTACACCTATCAGCGCATCAGCGATATCCCCACATATATCAACGTGGAAAAGCCGTAAAATGAATGACCGGGGGCCTTCCGTAAGGAGGGCCTCCGGTTTTTGCGGGATGAGGAAGGAGCGCCTGAAGCTCTGCGGCTTCAGGTACTCTTGGAAGCTTGCGGTGCGGGTCAGCACTCCAGCCGGTCAGCAGCGACGGAGAGCCAGGAGCCTTGGAAGTCCTCGATGCGCCCGGCGTCCACCAGAGCCGCCAGCGCCGGGTCGATGGGCATCTGAGCCAGCAGGGGCAGGCCATAGCGGTCGGCGGCCTCCTGCGTCTTGCCCTCACCGAAGAGGTAGATCTTCCTGCCGCAGTCGGGACAGGCCAGATAGCTCATATTCTCCACCAGACCGACGATGGGGATGTTCATCATCTGAGCCATCTTCACGGCCTTTTCCACCACCATACCCACCAAATCCTGCGGGCTGGTGACGATGATGACGCCGTCCACCGGCAGGGTCTGGAACACGTTCAGAGCCACGTCGCCGGTTCCGGGGGGCATATCCACGAACATATAGTCCACGTCCTGCCACAGCACGTCGCCCCAAAACTGCTGCACCACGCCGCCGATGACGGGGCCACGCCAGATGACGGGGTCAGTCTCGTGCTCCAGCAGCAGGTTTACGCTCATCAGCTGGATGCCGGTCTCCGTCTGCACCGGGAGGATGGCATCCTCGGAGCCAACGGCCCGGCCGTGGATGCCGAAGCACTTGGGGATGGAGGGGCCGGTGACGTCGGCGTCCAGAATGGCGGTGCGGTGGCCCCGGCGCTGCATGGTGACGGCCAACTGGCTGGTGACCATGGATTTGCCGACGCCGCCCTTGCCGGAGACGACGCCGTAGACCTTACGGACATGGCAGCCCTCATGAAGGGGCTTGATCTGGAAGGGGCTTCCGCCCTGACGGTCAGCGCAGCTCTCGCCGCAGCTGCTGCAATCGTGGGTACATTCACTCATGGGAATATCTCCTTTATTATAATAGTAGCTTCAAAGGTGCTGAGATGCTGATGGGAATTACTTCTTGTCCTTCTGACCGGGGCGCTTTTCACGCAGCAGGTCCAGCAGCTTTCTGCTGTGGCGCTTGGAACGCAGATCGGGGTGGGAACGGAGCAGACGGCGCTCGAAGAGGTCCTCGCCGCTGCGGAGCTGGGCCAGATACAGCTTCTTCTCCTTGAGGAAGTCGTCGTTAGCGTCCTCTAAGCCGGCCATGAAGCGGTCGGTGACCTCCTCCAGACGGCCTTCATACTTCTGCTGCAGCTGGGCGGCCTTCTCCTCCAGATGGGAGCGGATCTCCTGCCGCACCTTCTGCAGATCGTCCAGACGGTGGGACAGCTGGATGGCGCTGCGGACGGAGAGGACGTTATCCATGAGATACAGGCCGAAGAGGAACGAGGCCACAGGGATGGTGTAGGCGGAGCCGATGTGGAACAGCCACGCCATCACTGGCGGATTCACAACATGGCACAACAGCACGCAGGCCAGACCGAACAGCAGGCTGTTCTGCAGACAGATGCGGCCGTTGAGCTGGATCTTCTTGCGGCTGTAATCCCACCAGCGCATATGGAAGACGGCCTCCATAAACCAGCTGGTGAAGTACTCCAGCGCAGAGGTCAGCGCCATGCCCGCCAGAAAGGTCAACAGGGGATTTTTCAGGCCCCCGTGTAATACATATAGCACCAAAAGGGCGCCGTGTCCATAGATGGGGCAGATAAAACCGTTCAAAAAGCCACGTTTTTCGCAGATGTGGCCCTTGCCCACGGAGCAGTAGAACATTTCGCCCACCCAACCGGCGGCACTGTAAATCATCAGCAGCAGGAAAAATACACAGAGATTTTCAAAGGTGTTCAGCGGGAACATACACTACCTCCGTTCAGGGTAAGAATGTGGACGCCGGGGCGGCCCGCCAGATAGGTCCGCTCCCGGTCATGGCAGGTGAACAGCAGAATTTGACGATTCTGACTCTCTTGGAGCAGCCACTCCAGCGCAGCGGCCAGCCGCTGGTCATCGAAGGAGGCGAACACGTCATCCAGGATCAGAGGGACATGCTTCTCCGGCGGCAGTACCAGCTGACAGATGGCCAGCCGCACCGCCAGATACAGCTGATCGGCGGCGCCTTGGCTCAGCACCTGAATGCTGCGGGGTGTGGGGTCACCGGAGGGCTCGGCGGAGAGAGCCAGCGTCCTGTCCAGCAGTACCTTGTCGTAGCGCCCTCCCGTCAGGGCGGAGAAAATTTCCGCCGTGCGAGCGCCCAGCGCCGGGGAGAAACGGTTTTGCAGGGTCTGGTTGGCGGCGGACAGGGCGTCCATGGCCAGTTGGATCGCTTCGTATTCGGATTGCAGGCTCTCCAGCTTTCGGCGCTTCTCGGCCAGCTGGGCCGTCAGTTCTGAGGGGTCACGGGTCGCCTGCAGCTGGCCGGAGATGGTATCCAGCCGGGTGCGTGCGGCGGCCAATTGGGCTTGCGCCTCCGGGATGGCGGAGCGCATGGCTTCGACGGAACGGGAGGGCCGGGGCAGAGGAATGGCCGGATCCGGCAGCTCCCCCTGCGGCAGACGCTCCTCCAACAGGCGGCAGTACATCTGTGCCTGCTCCTGAGCGGTTTGGGCCGATCGGAGGGCGGTGCGGCTGCGGCGGGCGGCGGACAGGGCCACCTGTACGGCAGGCAGATCCACAGCGGTGGAATGGAAGGCTCGGACCCGTGCCAGCAGCGCCAGCAGCTGGGCCTGATCGTTATGAGCCATGGCTTCGGCGGCGGCTGCGGCGGCATCGGCGCTGCGAGTGGCCTCCTGAGCCTCCGTCAGTAGAGGGAGATACTCTGCAATCTGCCGCTGTAAGGTGCTCCGCTGGTCGTCTGCCTGCTGCTTCGCCTTGGCGTGACGATGGCGGGATACTATATCATATAGCAGAGCGGCGGCACCGACTGCACCACAGAGAATGGGCGCATACACAGGCAGATGCAGCAGCACGCAGGCTACGGCCCCGACCAGCAGAAGAAGTCCCACAGGCAGGGGCAGCTTCGATGGTGCGGGCGGGTCCGTCAGGGCGGACAGGCGGCTTTGCAGCTGCGGCCCGTCGGCGGGAGAGAGGGGGTGCGCCGTGCAGCGGGCCATGGCCTCGGCGGCCTGCCGGCGCAGCTGGGCCGCTTGCTCCGTGGCCTGCCGCCGGGCGGCGATGGACTGAGTCAGAGCGGTAGCTTGTCCCTCCAGCTGGGAGAGTGTCTCCTCGTCCGGTAGGACGTCGCAGCGCTGCTCCAACTGCCGATACTGCTGCTGGGCGGCGGAGAGAGCGGCCTGGGCCTCCTCGTATTGGCGGCGGGCGGCCTGACGCTCCAGCTGCTGCCATTGGGCAGCTTGTTGCTGAAGCTCCTCCAGTCGGGTCTGGGTATCTTGCAGCCGGAGCCGAGCGGTGTCAAGCTGCTCCCGCAGGCTCTCCTGCCGGGCCAGCGCATCCTCCAGCTGGGCGATTTCCTGCTCCAGTGCCGGGATCTGTCCGGTGGAGCGGTTGGCTCGCCGGGCGTTCAGCTGCTTTTTCAGCCGCTCATAGCTCTCGGAGTAGGAGGTGTCCTCCTCGCCAGTGGAGATCAGAGCAGCGATGCGGCGCTCCAGCTCGGCGTCCTGATCCACCGCCAGAGCATTCTGGCCGATGAAGGCGCTGCGCAGAAACACCTCCCGTGGAATGCCCAGCAGATACTGACCGGCCTCGGCGGCGGGGATGCCGGGGACGGGGTCGGCGGTGCCGGTGTAGGTGAGATGGGCATCACCCATGGGGGCGGTGGTCCGTCTGGTCTCCCGCAGGAGGGTATAGCGGGCGTCGCCGTTCCGCAGCAGTAGCCGCCCCTGCATGGGGGAACCGCTCCACGGGGCGTAGCGGTTCTTGTCAGCCAGCAGCCCCCGCTCCTTGGTGGGGACGCCGTACAGCATATTTTGAAGGAACCGGCACCAAGTGGACTTGCCGGATTCATTGGGGGCGCAGATCACATTCAGCCCCGGCTGAAGGTCCAGCTGGGAGCCGTTCAGTCTGCCAAAGGTGGCGCTCATCTGCTCGATCTGCAAGGGATCACCTCTTTATCATATATGGTTCATGTCGCCGGATAGTATACCACAGAAGCGGTCATTTGTCACTGGCTTTATGGACGGAGAAAAAACGAAAATTTTTTGAAATTAGGTATTGACAAATGGCGTTTCCTCTGGTAATCTAAACAAGCTATTTCGCAGAGCGGTTTTCATAGGAGCTTCCATTAGAGTACCAAATGACTGGTAAAAGTTTTTTGGAAAAGATGAAAAAACCTGTTGACAAACTTGGCTTTGCAGAGTATAATAGCAATGTTCCGCAGAAGCGGGCGTGTATCTTGTAAATTAAACAATGAACGAACAAAAGCACCAGACGGGAGCACATGAA
>USAC01000003.1 GCA_900552475.1 uncultured Eubacteriales bacterium
CTTACATTGTTTAATTTACAAGGTACACGCCGCTGTGCCTCTCGGCGACAGCTTGTTTATCTTACCACACGCGGTTCAGTTTGTCAAGAACTTTTTTCAACTTTTTTCGGAAGTTCGTTTCGTTCGTGACAAGCACCCCTCGCGTGTTTGATAATATAGCACTTTACAGGGGCAGTTGTCAATAGTGTTTTTAAACTTTTTTGCGACATTTTTTCGCGTATCCATATGTAGCGGAGATGCGGCGCGGCATCCCCTATTTTGTGGTGTAACCGGACACTCAAGAGCAGAAGCGATGCTTACCGATGACGGTGATGAGCGGGCGCGACCAGATCCACGCGCTCGTGGCCGTCGAGGGATTGAAATAGTAGATCGCACCGCCGGATGGGTCGACCCCGTTGAGCGCGTCGCGTGCAGCGCGGTAGGCGCTCTCCGCGACTGGCTCGTTGAACTGCCCGTCCGTGATGCAGGTAAACGCCCCGCTCTGATAGATTACGCCCGAGAGCGTATTCGGAAATGACGGATGCCGGATGCGGTTGAGCACGACCGCACCGACGGCCACCTGTCCGGAATACGGCTCACCGCGCGCCTCGGCGGAGATGAGACGTGCAAGCAGATCGACCTGCGCACCGGTCATGCCGCCGGAGCCGCCGGAATTTCCGCCGCTGTCCGCCGGCAGCCCCAGCGCCTCCAGTGTCTGCGCACCGGCTTTCCCGTCGGCTGTGAGGCCGTTTTTGCGCTGAAAGGCGCGCACGGCGCGTTCGGTCGCGCTGCCGTAGATCCCGTCTACGTCTCCGGCGTAGTAGCCCCAATTTTTGAGCTTGGTCTGGATCTGCGATACGACGGCGCCGCTTGACCCCTTTTTATACGTGGCCGCCTCAGCGGCCGGAATGAGCGCCGCAAGCAGCGTCCCCGCAGCGATAAGCGCCGCGAGCGCGAGACACAGATGCCGAAACCGTTTGTGCATATAGAAAACTCCTTCGCAGACGTTTGGGTATAGTCTGCGAAGGAGTCGGTCTTCTTATGCGATGCTATGCAAATTTCAGCTCTTGCGGGACTTCACATCCGCCTGCAGGCGGGCGATGAAATCGGCAAGGCTCTCGACGCTCTGCTCACCGGAGAGCGTGCGCACGGAGATGGTGTCGTTCTCCGCTTCCTTGTCGCCGAGCACGAGCATATACGGGATCTTCTGGCTCTGCGCCTCGCGGATCTTGTAGCCGATCTTCTCGTTGCGCAGGTCGGTCTCGACGCGCAGGCCTGCCTTCTCCAGGCGGTCGGCGACGTGCTTGGCGTAATTATTCGTGCGGTCGGTGATGGGCATGACCTTGACCTGTACGGGCGCGAGCCACAGCGGGAACGCACCGGCATAGTGCTCGGTGAGGATGCCGATGAAGCGCTCGATCGAGCCGAAGCACACACGGTGGATCATGACCGGACGGTGCTTCTCGCCGTCCGCGCCGACATACTCGAGGTCAAAGCGCTCGGGCATCTGCATATCGAGCTGGATCGTGCCGCACTGCCAGGTGCGGCCGAGGCTGTCTTCCAGATGGAAGTCGATCTTCGGACCGTAGAACGCGCCGTCGCCCTCGTTGATGACATAGGGCTTGCCGAGCTCGTTGAGTGCGGAGACAAGGCCGTCGGTCGCGGCCGCCCACTGCTCATCCGTGCCGATGTGATCCTCCGGCATGGTGGACAGCTCCATGTGGTACTTGAAGCCGAAGAGCGAATACACGTCGTCAATGAGCTTGGCGACGCCCTTGATCTCGTCCTTGACCTGATCGGGTGTCATGAAGATGTGCGCATCGTCCTGCGTGAAGCAGCGGACGCGGAACAGACCGTGCAGCGCGCCGGACAGCTCGTGGCGGTGCACGATGCCGAGCTCGCCCACGCGCAGCGGCAGATCACGGTAAGAATGCGGCTGGGACTTATAGACCAGCATGCCGCCGGGGCAGTTCATCGGCTTGAGCGCAAACGGCACATCGTCGATGACAGTGGTATACATATTGTCTTTATAGTGATCCCAGTGACCGCTGCGGTGCCAGAGATCCTGATTGAGCATGATCGGGGTCGAGATCTCGACGTAGCCGGCCTTCTTGTGGATCTCGCGCCAGTAATCGATGAGCTGGTTTTTGAGCACCATGCCGTTGGGCAGGAAGAACGGGAAGCCCGGCCCCTCATCCATGAAGGTGAACAGGCCGAGCTCCTTGCCGAGCTTGCGGTGGTCACGCTTTTTGGCCTCCTCGATGCGCGCAAGGTACGCGTCGAGCTCCTCCTTCTTCGGGAAGCAGGTGCCATAGATGCGCTGGAGCATCTTGCGGCTGCTGTCACCGCGCCAGTAAGCGCCGGTAACGCTCGTGAGCTTGATGGCGTTGCCCTTGACGCGGCCGGTGGAGTCCAGATGCGGGCCGGCGCAGAGATCAACGAATTCACCCTGACGGTAAAACGAGATAACGGCGTCCTCCGGCAGGTCATTGATGAGCTCGATCTTATACGGCTCGTCGCGCTCCTCCATGAACTTCAGTGCTTCGGCGCGCGGAAGCTCAAAGCGCTCGAGACGCAGCTTTTCCTTGCAGATCTTGCGCATCTCGGCCTCGAGCTTCTCGAGCACCTCGGGCGTGAACGGCTCGGGGCTGTCAAAATCGTAATAGAAACCGTCCTCAATGGCAGGGCCGATCGCCAGCTTCACCTCGGGGTACAGGCGCTTCATGGCCTGCGCAAGAATGTGGCTGGTGGTGTGACGGTAGGTGTCCTTATAGGTCTTGTTTTCAAAGGTGTACTGATCGTCCATAATGTCTCCTCCTAAACTAAAAACACCCCTGCGCCTTGCGGCACAGGGGTGCTGAAATCACACGGTTCCACCCTGAGTTTCACTCAGTTGGCGCTGTAACGTGCGCCGCGCGGATCACCTTACTGCGGGTTCGGGCGATCGGCTCGGGGAAGGTCTGCGCCGGAGGGGTGCCGCAGGCGGCTCACAGCCTATGACCGCCATTCTCTGTCCGTCCTCACTCGGGTGCAAGTCCCGTCATTGCCTTTGCAACGGTATCATCCTAACACCGACCGTTACCCCTGTCAAGCACAATTTCATACGAAAGCAGGATGAAAAATCCGCCGTTTGTGCATGAAATGCTGCACAGAACGCTTGCCAAGTGCCGGAAATATATGTTATGCTGAATTTGGAAGCGCAACCAGTAACAGAAAGGAGCACGCGACCATGACCATAGGCGATAAATGCCCCTATTGCGGCGGGGAATTGCTCTCCGGCTATCTGCAGAGCGCGCGGCAGATCATCTGGAGTCAGGAGGAAAAGTCCATATCCTTTCGCGCGGATGAGGCGGGCGACCTTGTGGTGAGCCACGGGATCTGGAACGGCAGCTTTGCCGATTGTCGATACTGCGCCGACTGCGGCATTTTCCTGCTGGAGCGCCCCGTGCAGCCGCCGAAAATCGGCGAGCGCCTGCGCGGAACGTTTGGCCGGGCGCACGGCGGCGACACAACGGAATAAAACAGGGAAAGACCGCGCGCGGCGTTTGCCGTGCGCGGTCACAGCTTGTCAAAAGGCCTCGCAGAGTTTCACCGCCGGAGCGGTGAAAAAAAGTTCAATCATTTTCTCCGGCGACATGTGCGGCGGAGAAAATACATCTCGGCCTGCAAACGTGCGCGCCGTCTGCCTCCGGCGGACGGCGCGTGCGCTGCAGTCAGGCCGCAGACCCCTTTGTCAAAAAGTAATACTTTTTGACAGCCTCAGACCGTGCGCGGCGTTTGCCGTGCGCGGTCATCTGTTTGCAGTTCAGACGTTGAAGCGGAAGTAGATCATGTCGCCGTCCTTGACCACGTACTCCTTGCCCTCGGAGCGCAGCAGTCCCTTCTCCTTGGCGGCAGCCACGCTGCCGCCGCAGGCCATCATCTCGTCAAAGTTGATGGTCTCGGCGCGGATAAAGCCGCGCTCGATATCCGAGTGGATCTTTCCGGCGGCCTGCGGCGCTTTCGTGCCCTTTTTGATCGTCCACGCGCGGCACTCATCTTTGCCGTAGGTCAGGAAGGAGATCAGTCCCAGCAGCTCATACGAACACTGGATCAGGCGGTCAAGGCCGGATTTCTCAATGCCCAGATCGGCCAGAAACATTGCCCGCTCCTCCGGATCATCCAGCTCGGCGATATCCTGCTCAAGCTTGGCGCAGATGGGCAGCACCTGCGCGCCCTCCTGCTCTGCCAGCTCACGGACACCCTGAAAATATGCATTGTGCGTATAGTCGGCAAAGCCCGCCTCGTCCATGTTGGCAGCATAGATAATGGGCTTCAGGCTCAGCAGATCCGCCGTCTCGACGATGGCGCGCTCCTCATCGTCGCACGCAAAGGTGCGCGCAGACTTGCCGGCATCCAGATGCGCGGCGAGCGCCTTGAACACCTCGGCCTCGCGCAGGAACTTCTTGTCGCCCTTGGCGGCCTTGGTCGCCTTCTCGATGCGGCGGTTGACCATCTCCAGATCGGCCATGATGAGCTCCAGATCGATCGTGCCGATGTCGCCCAGCGGGTCGACCGGCTCGTTCTGGCTGGCGTCGGCCACCACGTGCATGATGTTCTCATCGTCGAAGCAGCGCACCACGTGGACGATGGCATCGGTGCGGCGGATGTTTTCGAGGAACTTATTGCCCAGACCCGCGCCCTTGCTGGCGCCCTTGACCAGACCTGCAATGTCGACAAACTCGATCACTGCGGGGGTCTTCTTGTCCGGCTCATACATCTCCGCCAGCTTATCCAGCCGCGCATCCGGCACGGCCACCACGCCCACATTGGGCTCGATGGTGCAAAACGGATAGTTCGCGCTCTCGGCCCCGGCGTTAGTAATGGCATTGAACAAAGTGGACTTGCCGACGTTCGGCAAGCCGACGATACCTAATTTCATTTGTACTCATTCTCCTTCGATTTTCCCTGATTTTCAAGGGGTTTCAGCGTTTGGTGTCTTGGCTGTTACACCATTTTTACACCATTTCCGCATTTGGCTTTATTGGATTTCATCAGACTACACCATTTTGCTGAAATTGCTTGATGGCATAATCCAGCGATTCGGCAGTCACATGAACATACCGATCCATTGTTGTTTTGATGCTGGCATGACCCAGCAGCTTTTGCAGCACCTTCGGCTGCATACCGCTTTCGATTGCTCTTGTAGCATAGGTATGTCGCAGGGCGTGCATACAAAAGTGCTTGATCCCCGCTTCGTCGCAGAGCTTATATAAGTGGGTATCATAGGAACTGTTCTTTGCCGGTTCTCCTGTTCGCCAGTTGATAAAAACAAGATCACGCATACACAGGCTCGCAGTTTCTCCCGTGCGCCGATCCATGTATTCCAGCGTGGAGTTGAGCAGTTCAGATTCCTTTCGCTCCGAAACCTGAGAATAGAGCTGTTTCAAGATGTCGTAAGCATGGCTTGTCAGCGGGATGGTGCGATAGCTCTGCTGCTCATCCGTTGTAAGACATTTGATGTCATCCACAGCGCGGACGGGCTTGGTAAAGCGAGCTGTCCATCGGATGCCTCTGGATCATGTCGTTCATCACAGCAGCCCGAAACATCGTTCCCATAGCAATATATGTCTGGCGGATCGTTGAACCGGCATACGATGCTTCCATTCGGTTAAAAACCATCTTGCAGTGCATCGGTTTGACATCTGTGAGCCGCATCTTACCAATCACGGGCTTTACATTGTACTCATACCGCTCCCGGTAATTTCTCTTTGTGTTCGGCGCTAAGTCTCCCACGATGTGGTTAATCCAGAACTCAAACCGTTCTGTTACCGTCATATCCGGCGGAGCAAACACATCCTCACGACGGTCTGCATACTTTGCATCTTCCAGCCAGTTCCGGGCTTCCGGAAGTGAGGAAAAGTACTTGACCTGACGCTTTCCTTCGCTGCTTACAAATCTTGCGCTATATAAACCGTCCTTTCTCTGGCAGATACCCTTACCACATTCTTTGCCTCGTAAACTTTTACCCATTCGGAAACTCCTTTCCCACTATGAAAAGAAGCCCCTATGCATTTTATAATTGTAGCACAACGATTTTCTTTTCTCAATAGTGAACTTACCTTCAAATTGCCATTGTACGGCTGATGTGCTGTTCAAACTCCCAACGCTTGACCAGCTTTTTTGTCCCAACGAACAAGACGAAGGGGCAGTTGGGCGAGCGGAGCATACTGTCGATCTTGTTGATGCCGATGTTGCTATATTCTGCCGCTTCTCTGGCGGTCAGCGTCATTTTGAGGTGGATGGGGATGGTGCTGATTTTATCTTCCATGTTGTTCTCCTTTGCCAGAATTGTTTAATCCCGCAGAAGCTGCGCCACTTTTTCTAAATTGTGCTTGGCGTTGCCCCTGCGGAAATTTTCCCCGTCGAAGCGGATGGGAACGCAAACTTCCAAAATGCGGTCGTAGATCCGGCGCTCATCCAGACTGGCAGCCTTTTGCATCGTGACGATTGGGATATTCGTGGTGATGATCATAGGCTTGCCAGTCAGCCGCCTGCGGTTGATGACATCAAAAACGCGCTCTTTGCCGAAGCTTGTATTTCGTTCCGCGCCCAGATCGTCCAGTATCAGCAGTTCCGGACGCATGAGAGATGTCATGTAGCTGTCACGGTCTGTGCCGAAATTACCCTGCATACGGTTGACCACATCGGACATTCCCACAAAGAGGACAGACTCCAGACGGTCAATCAGAGCGTTGGCAATGCATCCAGCGGCATAGGATTTTCCTGTGCCAACGTTCCCGAACAGGAGCAGCCCGATCCCCGCTTTTTTGAACTCGTCCCAGTTCTGCGCGTAACCCCTCGCCTTTTCAAGCTGGGGTGTCGTAACTGCGGCTGCCTCAAACCGCCAGAGCGCGGCGGGCATATCACGGAACGCTTCGCTGCGGAGCATCGTCATATAGGACATTCGCTCATATATCTGATTTCATTCCTGAATTTTTCAAGCACTGGGCTTTTATCCCCAACATACCAATAACCGCCGCCGCGTAGCACTTCGGTCTGCATGCGGATAGGCCTTGCATGGGTTGACTTTGCACATACCTTTTGGCATGTGGACTGTGTGCGGAAGCAGAGCTACAACGCATTTTCTGAGCGTTACCGAAAATGGTGCAAGCGCCACGGCTATTTCTTCAAACAAAGCAATGCCGAGGAAGTGTATGCCCTTGCGGAAAACGCTGTTGTTCTGGTTCCTAAATCCGGGGTAACGAAAGTCCTCGTATCTTTTTATTTCCTTGTCCAAGATGTATTGCAGTCCTACAGGACGGGCGCGCCGCCCCGGGCGATTTGCCTTGTTTTTGCGCCGTAAACATGCTACAATGGACGCATTCCCACGACAAACACATCAAATTAAGGAGTTGGACATATGAAAAAAGAGCTGCAGGATATTCTCAGCCGCGTCGACCACACGCTGCTGAGCCAGACCGCCACCTGGGCGGAGATCAGGACCATCTGCGACGACGGCGTGAAGTACGGTTGCGCAAGCGTCTGCATCCCGGCGAGCTACGTCCGCCGCGCGGCGGAGTACGTCGACGGCAAAATCGCCGTCTGCACGGTCATCGGCTTCCCGAACGGCTACGACACCACGGCGGCCAAGTGCTTCGAGGCGGCGGACGCCGTGAAAAACGGCGCGTCCGAGATCGATATGGTTATCAACATCGGCTGGGTCAAGGACGGCCTGTATGACGACGTCCTCGCCGAGATCAGAGCCGTGAAGGAGGCCTGCGCCGGGAAGCTCCTCAAGGTCATCATCGAGACGTGTATGCTCACCGATGCAGAGAAGATCGAACTGTGCCGCGTGGTGTCTGAGTCCGGCGCGGACTATATCAAGACCTCCACCGGCTTCGGCGGGGGCGGCGCCACGCGCGAGGATGTCGCCCTGTTCAAGGCGCACGTCGCACCGCATGTGAAGATCAAGGCCGCCGGCGGCATCGCCAATCTCGACGACGCGCGTGACTTCGTCGCCCTCGGCGCCGACCGCCTCGGCACCAGCCGCATTGTCAAGGCCGTGAAGGCCATGGAAGATTGATAAGGAGGAACCAACCATGCCGACCCCCCACAACAACGCCAAGCCCGGCGATTTCGCGAAAACCGTCCTCATGCCCGGCGACCCGCTGCGCGCGAAGTTCATCGCCGAGACCTTTTTTGAAAACCCCGTCCTCGTCAACAACGTCCGCGGCGTGCAGGGCTACACCGGCACCTACAAGGGCGTGCCCGTCTCCGTGATGGCCAGCGGCATGGGCATGCCGTCCATCGCCATCTACTCCAACGAGCTCTATACCCAGTACGGCGTCGAGAACATCATCCGAGTCGGCTCGGCGGGCGCGATGCGCGCCGATCTCGAGCTCGGCTGCGTCGTCGCCGGTCAGGGCGCCTGCACAAACTCGAACTTCGCCAGCCAGTATGAGCTGGGCGGGACGTACGCCCCCATCTGCGACTTTGACCTGCTCATGGCCGCCGTCGAGAGCGCGAAGGAGCTGGGCGTGAAGATGCCCGTGGGCAACCTCTATTCGTCCGACACGTTCTATGACGCCGCCGGGCGCAACACCCGCTTCGGCAAGATGGGCATCATGGCCGTCGAGATGGAGGCCGCCGCGCTCTACTGCACCGCCGCCTACCTCGGCAAGCGCGCCCTCGCCATCTGCTCGATCAGCGACAACCTCATCACCGGTGAGGAGCTCTCCGCCGACGAACGCCAGACGAATTTCACCAACATGATGAAAATCGGTCTGGAGATCGCCGTGAAGATGGCGCAGAAGTGAGCCGCTTTACACAAATTTAACCTGCATTATAGGAAAAGCACAAAAAATGCTTGCCCTTGTAAAATCAATTTGATATAATGCACGAGTAAGGGCTTCATGCCCAAATTTAAAAAGGAAGGTACATAGAATCATGAAAAAGTTTCTTGCACTGCTTCTGGCCGCTGTCATGACTCTCGCCCTTGTCGCCTGCGGCGGTAAGGACAACGGGGATGCCAACAATGACGGGAAGAAGACCGAAAAGGTCGCTATGATCACCGACTACGGCGATATCACCGACCAGTCCTTCAACCAGACCACCTACGAGGCCTGCAAGGCTTACTGCGAGGCCAACGGCTTGGACTTCAACTACTACAAGCCGTCCGGCGACAGCACCGCTGAGCGTGTTGCCATGATCGAGAAGGCCGTGGAAGAGGGCTACACCGTCATCGTGATGCCCGGCTACGCCTTCGGCGGCGCCATCAAGGAGGCGCAGGATACGTATCCCGATGTCAAGTTCGTGGCGCTGGACGTCAGCGAGTATGACATCACCTCCGAGTTCTACAAGAAGGATGCCAGCGGCAACGCCACTGACGAGCTGCTGTCTGCTGACAAACAGCCCCACGTCTCCAAGAACGTTTACAGCGCTGTCTACAAAGAGGAGCTGTGCGGCTACATGGCCGGTTACGCTGCTGTGAAGATGGGCTACAAGAGCCTCGGCTTCCTGGGCGGCATGGCGGTTCCCGCCGTGCAGCGCTATGGCTACGGCTTCGTGCAGGGCGTTGACGCCGCTGCCAAGGAGATGGGCCTGAGCGATGTCAAGGTGAACTACGTCTATGGCGGTCAGTTCTCCGGCGACGCCGACATCACCGCCGCGATGGATACCTGGTACAAGGGCGGCACCAAGGTCGTCTTCGCCTGCGGCGGCGGCATCTACTCCTCCGCGGCTGAGGCTGCGCAGAAGGTCGGCGCGAAGGTCATCGGCGTTGACGTTGACCAGGCTGGCATCATCGACAGCAAGTATGGCGACAAGATGACCGTTACCTCCGCCATGAAGGGCCTTGCCCCCACGGTCAAGACCATGCTCACCGAGATCATGGCCGGCAACTGGGACAAGTACGCCGGTAAGGTTGAGACGCTGGGCCTCGTGTCCGGTGACGATCCCACGCAGAACTATGTCCAGTTGCCCATGGATACCACCCAGTGGACCGACAGCTTCACTCAGGACAACTATAAGTCCCTCGTGAAGGATATGTTCGACGGCAAGATCACCGTCAGCAACGATATCACCAAGTCCGCTGCCGACTTTGCCACCGTCATCACCGTCGACGATCAGGGCAAGATCAAGTAAATCTGCTTGCGATTACCGTTTCGGGGAGAGACGCCTGCGGGCGTCTCTCCTTTTTCGCGCGAAAGCGGGGCGGTTTCTCCGAAATAGCTTTACTTTGTGCGCGCATTTATAGTATACTGTATCTTAACAATGGTTTCCGTCCCCGCGATCTTTCGCGCGCGGGCCATGAAAACGGAAGGAGGGCGACTCAACTTGGAAACGCAGTATGCTATTGAGATGCTGAATATTACAAAACGCTTCCCGGGGATCATCGCCAACGACAACATTACCCTGCAGCTCAGGCACGGAGAGATCCACGCGCTGCTGGGCGAAAACGGCGCAGGCAAATCGACCCTGATGTCCGTCCTGTTCGGTATGTACCAGCCGGAGGAGGGCATCATCAAGAAAAACGGTGAGGTCGTTACCATCAAGGACCCCAACGACGCCAATGCCCTCGGCATCGGCATGGTGCACCAGCACTTCAAGCTTGTGGAGTGTTTCTCGGTGCTCGACAACATCATTATGGGCATGGAGCCGACGAGGCACGGCTTCCTGCAGAAGAAAGAGGCGCGCGAGAAGGTCATGGCCCTCTCGGAGAAGTATGGCCTGCAGATTGACCCCGACGCGCTCGTCGAGGACATCACCGTCGGCATGCAGCAGCGCACGGAGATCCTGAAGATGCTCTACCGCGACAATGAGATTCTCATTTTCGACGAGCCGACGGCCGTGCTGACGCCGCAGGAGATCGACGAGCTGATGCAGATCATGAAGAACCTCGCCAAGGAGGGCAAGTCCATCCTCTTCATCTCCCACAAGCTCGCGGAGATCATGGCCGTCGCGGACCGCTGCACGGTTCTGCGCAAGGGTAAGTACATCGGCACCGTCGAGACGAAGAACACCACGATGGAGGAGCTGTCGGCCATGATGGTCGGCCGCAGCGTCAATTTCCATGTGGAAAAGTCCCCCTGTCAGCCCGGCGAGGTCGTGCTCAACGTCGAGCACATGACCGTCGCGAGCAAGATGCATAAGAACAACGCCGTCAAGGACGTCAGCTTTCAGGTGCGCCGCGGCGAGATCGTCTGCATCGCCGGTATCGACGGCAACGGCCAGACGGAGCTGGTCTACGGCCTGACCGGTCTGGAGCCGCTCAGCGGCGGTAAGATCACCATGTGCGGGCAGGACATCACGAACCTGTCCATCCGCAAGAAGAGCCTGCTCGGCATGAGCCACATCCCCGAGGACCGCCACAAGCACGGCCTTGTGCTGGACTATTCGCTCGAGGACAACCTCGTGCTGCAGCGGTATTTCGAGCCGGAGTTCACCACAAAGTCGGGCTTCCTGCGCCGCGACAATATCCGCAAGTACGCTACGCGCCTGATCGAGGAGTACGACGTCCGCTCCGGACAGGGCCCCATCACGCAGGCGCGCAGCATGTCCGGCGGCAACCAGCAGAAGGCCATCGTGGCCCGCGAGATCGACAAGAATCCCGAGCTGCTGGTCGCCGTGCAGCCGACCCGCGGCCTGGACGTTGGCGCGATCGAGTTTATTCACAAGCAGCTGGTGGCCCAGCGCGACGCGGGCCGCGCGGTCCTGCTGGTTTCGCTGGAGCTGGATGAGGTCATGGACGTGCCGGACCGCATCCTCGTGATGTACGAGGGTGAGATCGTCGGTGAGCTGGATCCCAAGACCACCACCCAGGAGGAGTTGGGCCTGTACATGGCCGGCGCCAAGAGAGACGAGGTGAAGGCATGAAGAAGAATCTTCTGAAGCGGGACGGCGTGCAGTCGCTGATCGCGTCGCTTCTGTGCGTGGTGCTGGGCCTGCTGATCGGCTATATTGTCCTGCTGATCATCAACCCCGCCGGCGCGGGCGAGGCGATTACCACCGTTATCAAGAACTTCCTGACCTATAAAAAGCCCGAGACGCAGATGAAGTACTTCGGCAACACTCTGGTCAGAACCGCGCCGCTGCTGATGTGCTCGCTGTCGATCCTGTTTGCCTATAAGGCGGGCCTGTTCAACATCGGCGCCGCGGGACAGTACTGCGCGGGCGCCGGCATGGCGCTCTACGCGGCGCTGGCGTGGCACATGCCGTGGTGGCTGTGCATGATTATGGCTATGCTGGGCGGCGCGCTGCTCGGCGTCATCAGCGGTCTGCTCAAGTCCTACTGCAACGTCAATGAGGTCATCTCCGGCATTATGCTCAACTGGATCACGCTCTACGTCGTGAACATCCTGCTCACAAACGTGAAGGAAGCGGCCAGCCCCTACACGATGCCCGTCGCGCACGTCAACGGCGGCGCGATCATCCCCTCGCTGGGGCTCGGCAAGCTCTTTAACAACAACCAGTATGTGACACTGGCGATCCCGCTGGCAATCCTCATCGCCGTCGGGCTCCACATCCTGCTGGAAAAGACGCGCCTGGGCTATGAGCTGAAGGCAACCGGCAACAACAAGAACGCCGCGAAATACTGCGGCATGGCCGAGCGGCGCAACCTGATCCTGACGCTCGCCATCGGCGGTGCGCTGGCCGGTCTCGGCGCGGCGATGCTCTACCTCACCGGCTATGAGCAGTGGCAGTGCAGCCAGTCCTCCGTCCCCGCCATGGGCTTCAACGGCATTGCCGCGGCCTTCCTCGGCGGCCTGAACCCGATCGGGACGATTCTGGCCTCCTTCTTCATCCAGCATATCACCATCGGCGGCGCGTATGTGGATAAGACCATGTACTGCGCGCAGGTCTCCGACCTGATCTCCGCCATCATCATCTACCTGTGCGGCTTCGTGCTGTTCATGAAGTACGCCATGAACCGCGGCATCGCCCGCCGCGAGGAGAAGGCAGCGGCCAGGGCGGCTGCCGCGCAGACGGAGAAAGGAGGCGAGAAGTAATGCTGCTTCTGGTGCAATATACGCTGACCTTCGCCTCCGTGCTGATTCTCGTCGCCCTCGGCGGCTGCTTCTCGGAGCACTCCGGCGTCATCAACCTCGGTTTGGAGGGCGTCATGATTATGGGCGCGCTCGGCGGCGCGCTGGTGATGCGCTACCTCTCGCCCACGGTGCCCGCTATCGTGATGATCCTCGCGGTGGTGCTGATCTCGATGCTCTTCGGCGTGATCTATTCGGCGCTGCTGGCCGTGGCCTGCATCAACTTCAAGGCTGACCAGACCATCGTCGGTACGGCGCTGAACATGCTGGGTCTCGCGGCCTCGACCGTCATCGTCAAGGCGATCAATATCTCCGCCAACCCCGATGACGTCTCCTCGATCATCCAGTACGGCCCGGCGAAGAAGCTCTTCCTCGTGAATATCGGCGGGTTTGAGTTCAGCTGGTTCATGCTCATTACGCTCCTGCTGCTCATCGCGTCGTACATCACGCTCTATAAGACGCGCTTCGGACTGCGCCTGATGGCCTGCGGCGAGCATCCGCAGGCGGCGGACAGCGTCGGCATCAACGTCTATAAGATGCGCTGGGCGGGCGTGCTGATCTCCGGCATGCTCGGCGGTCTCGGCGGCATCGTGTTCATCACGGCGGGTGTCTCCGAGTGGCGCTTTGAATACGGCGTGGTCGGCTTCGGCTTCCTGTCGCTGGCGGTTATGATCTTCGGCCAGTGGAAGCCCCAGCGCATCGCGCTGGCGGCGCTGCTGTTCGGTATGTTCCGCGCGCTCTCGAGCGTCTATACCGGCATCGGCTTCCTCGCGGCGATGAACATCCCGAGCGCCGTGTACAACATGATGCCCTACATCATCTCGCTGGTGGTGCTGGCCTTCACGTCCAAGAAGTCCCGTGCCCCCAAGGCGGAGGGTATCCCCTACGACAAGGGGCAGAGATAACTTCGTGAAAAAGGACTTTGTCCTTTTTCGCGAGGGGGCGTCGCTCCGCTCTGCGCCTCGGCTGGCCTTTGGCCAGCCTGCGACGCTCGCTACGCGCAGAGTGCTTTTTGCGGCGTACACGCCGCCGCGAAAAACGGATTGGATCTTTTTCGCGCACGGCGGTGCGCAAACTCGGTGAAACCTGAAAAAGGATCGCCCGGCCATGCCGGGCGATCCTTTTGTTTGTTCTTAAGGGAGAACTTTTTATAATATCCATTGGGCGGTGAAGGCGGCTGTGGCGGCGGAGAGGGCGGCCTGCAGGGCCTTGCCGCGCAGGTACGGGCGGAGGGAGAGCCCCGCGCCACGCAGGACGGCTGCCGTCTGA
This sequence comes from uncultured Eubacteriales bacterium, assembly GCA_900552475.1. GTDB lineage: Bacteria > Bacillota > Clostridia > Oscillospirales > Oscillospiraceae > Vescimonas. Next base: position 14,274 of record USAC01000003.1, read on the forward strand.
CAGTGGACGGAGAGACCTCCCCAGCCGAGCAGCGCCGCCGCCCACACAAAGCCCGCACGCGTCGGCGGCAGGCGCAGAATGCCGTTTGTCAGTTCGAAAAAGCCGAGCAGAGCCGGGTGCGACCATCCGGTGAGCCCTGTCAGCAGGCGCAGCGCCGTCAGGAAGAACACCACGAACGCGCAGACCTGCACCATCGTGCCCGCCGCGCTCTGCACGGCGTCGATCAGCGCCTGCGAGGGACGCATCCGTATGGCCGCGGGGAGCGCACCGGCTGAGGAGCCGCCGCGCCGCCGGTGAAGCAGCCCGACGAGGGCGGCAGAGCCGATGTGGATGGCGTAGAGCGCCGCGCCCGCGCGCAGCGAGCCGAAGCACCCCAGTCCCGCCACGCCGAAAATAAACGCCGGCCCCGCGTTATTGCAGCAGGTGAGCAGGCACTCGCCCTCCTCCCGGCCGCAGAGCCCCGCGGCGCGGAGCTGGCCGACCGTCCGCGCCCCCACGGGATAGCCGCCGACCGCGCCGAGCAGAAATGCCGACGCCCCGGCGGGTGAGACGCCCGGCAGCCGCCCGAGCGCCGGCGCGAGCACCCCGGCGCAGCCCATGGAGATGAACAGCCCCGACAGCACGAAAAACGGAAACAGCGCCGGGACAACCGACTGTGCGCAGAGCGCCAGCCCGTCCCGCACGGCCTGCGCCGTCTCCTCCGAGCGCGCGAGCACCACGGCCATCACCGCCAGCAGCGCCGCCGCGGGCGCGTACCGCCACCTCATCCGCATCACCTCGCTCCACTCTATGTCCGCCGTGCCCGGCTTATCCCCCGGACAGGCAAGTTTTCCCGCCGCGCGGCATAGACTTCTGCGCATGGGGGGGGTGACGCTGTGGAGAAGAAAAAGCTCACGCAGGTGGGGCTGGCCGCGATGGAGCGGCTCGACCTGCCCGGCCAACTCGCCGCGGATGTGCCGCAGATGCAGCTCACCGGCAAAAACGACTTCTATATGCTCGGCCATAAGGGCGTGCTGTCATACAGCACGGAGCTGATCGAGATCAGCGGCGGGAGCATCCTCGTGCGCGTTGTCGGGAGTCGCCTGCAGCTGCTGGCGATGACGGAGGAGGAGCTGCGCATCGGCGGCGCGGTTGATCGGGTGGAGCTGGTGGGATGATGCTGTATCGGAATGTGCTGAATTTCCTGCGCGGCAGCGTGCAGGTGGAGATCGAGTGCGCCTGCCCGGAGCGGGTGCTGAACCTGTGCGCCGTGGAGGAGATTGCCTTCTGGGATTTGCAGTGGCTCTCGCCGATTGCGCTGCGCCTGCGCGTGACGCGCCGGGGCTGGCGCGCGCTGCGGGAGGTCTGCACGCGCGCGGACGCGCAGGCCAGCCGTCTGCGCGAGCGCGGCGCGCCGCAGCTGCTGCTGCGCCTGCGGACGCGCTATGCGCTGCTGGCGGCGCTGGCGCTGTTTGCACTGCTGCTCTTCGGCGGGAACCTCTTCATCTGGTCGTTTGAGGTCACGGGGAACGAGACGGTGCCGACGGAGACGATCCTCCGCGCGCTGGAGAAGTGCGGCGTGGCCGTCGGCTCGCAGGGGCTGAAGATCCATCAGGAGGACGTGCGCAACCGCGCGCTGCTGGAGCTGCCGGACGTGGCGTGGCTCGCGGTCAACGTCCGCGGCTGCGTCGCGCATGTGCAGGTGGTGGAGCGCAAGCGCCCGCCCGCGGTGGTGCAGGAGTCGCAGGTCTGCAACGTCGTTGCGCGGCGCGAGGGGCTTGTCACGCGCGTGCAGGCGCTCGACGGCAAGGCGGTCGCCGCGCCGGGGAGCGTCGTGACGGAGGGGGAGCTGCTCATCTCCGGCGTCGCGGACTCCGAGCGCAGCGGCCTGCGCCTGCTGCACGGGATGGGCGAGGTCTGGGCGCGGACGTGGTACGACCTCTCCGTCTCCGTACCGCTGAAAACGACGGAAAAGACCGGGGAGGGGCGGAAAAAGCTGCACCTTTCGCTGGATTTCGGGCGCAGGCGGATAAAATTCTACGGAAAGGGTAGCATCACAGGGGCAAACTGTGATAAAATAACAGATTATAAACCGCTTACCCTGCCGGGCGGCCTGCGCCTGCCGGTGACGCTCGTGGTCGAGCGCACCTGCGTCTATGACACGCGCCCGGCGGAGCGCAGCGCGGAGCAGGCGCGGCAGGAGGGGGAGGAGAATCTCCTCGCCCAGCTGCAGAGCCTTCTGCCGGAGGGGAGTCGCGTCGACGAGACGCATTTCGCCGCCGCGCGGCAGGGGGATACCCTGCTCGTGACGCTGCGCGCCGTCTGCACCGAGCAGATCGGCCGGCCGGTGGTGCTGGAGAACCCGGCGGGATGAGCCCGCCGCTTGACAAAAGGAGGCTTGCGCAAGTGGAACAGCGCATTGGAATTGAACGGATGGAGGAGGCCATCAACCTCTTCGGATCCTTTGATGAGAATATCCGGCTGCTGGAGTCGGAGTTTGCCGTGCAGGTGGTGAACCGCGGCGGCGAGATCGTCATCTCCGGCGAGCCGGAGAACGTCATGCTTGCGGAGAAGGCCGTGCAGGCGCTGCTGACGCTCTCAGGCAAGGGGGAGAACATCTCCGACCAGCATGTGCGCTATGTGATCGGGCTGGTGCGCTCCGGTCAGGCCGAGCGCATCAGCGAGCTGACGCAGGACGTGATCTGCATCACGTCGAAGGGCCGCCCCGTCAAGCCCAAGACGATCGGCCAGAAGGAGTATGTCCACTCGATCATGGACCGCACCGTCACCATCGGCGTCGGCCCCGCCGGTACGGGCAAGACCTATCTCGCCGTCGCGGCGGCCGTCGCCGCTTTCCGCGACAAGCAGGTCAACCGCATCATCCTCACCCGCCCCGCCGTTGAGGCGGGCGAGCGGCTGGGCTTTCTCCCCGGCGACCTGCAGTCGAAGGTCGACCCGTACCTGCGCCCGCTGTATGACGCGCTGTTCGACATGCTCGGCGCGGAGACGTATCAGAAATATCTCGAGCGCGGCAACATCGAGGTTGCGCCGCTGGCGTACATGCGCGGCCGCACGCTCGACGACAGCTTCATCATCCTCGACGAGGCGCAGAACACGAGCCGCGAGCAGATGAAGATGTTCCTCACGCGCATGGGCTTCGGCTCGAAGGTCGTCATCACGGGCGATGTGACGCAGATCGACCTGCCGGGGGACAAGCCCAGCGGCCTGAAGGAGGCCATGAAGGTTCTGCGCGGGGTCGAGGGCGTCGGCATCTGCCAGCTGACGGGCGCGGACGTCGTGCGCCACGTCATGGTGCAGCGCATCATCGAGGCATACGCCCGGTTTGAAGAGAGGAAGAAGTGACATGGCAAAACGGCATTACATCCCCGTCACGGCGGACGTGCCCGGCGTGAGCGACGCGATGCGTGCGCAGATCCGCCGCACCATCCGCACCGCGCTCGAGGCGCAGGGCGTGGATTTCCCCTGTGAGATCGACGTCCTCGTGACAAGTGACGACGGCATCCACGAGATCAACCGCACCATGCGGGACGTCGACCGCCCGACGGATGTGCTGAGCTTCCCGGAGTTCACGCTCACGCCCGGCGAGCTGCCCTCGCCGGAGGACGCCGACCCCGGCACGGGGCTTGTTCCGCTGGGGGACATGGTGCTCTCGCTCGAGCGCGTGCGCGCGCAGGCGAAGGAGTACGGCCACAGCAATCGCCGCGAGATGTCCTATCTCGTGACGCACTCGGTGCTGCACCTGCTCGGCTACGACCACCTCGACGAGGGGCCGATGAAGCGCCAGATGCGCGAGCGCGAGGAAGCAATCATGTCCCTGCTGGGGCTGGAGAGATAAACGGAGAACGGCGTTCTCTGCATATAAAAAATAGCTCAAAAGAAAGTTGAGGATCACCTATGAACATCGAAAAAACCGCTATGATCACCGTCTGCGGCCGGCCGAACGTCGGCAAGTCCAGTCTGACAAACGCGCTGGTGGGCGAGAAGATCGCCATCGTTTCCCGCAAGCCGCAGACCACGCGCAACCGCATCTACGGCGTTGTGAACCGCGGCGATACGCAGTATATCCTGCTCGACACGCCGGGCCTGCACAAGGCGCGCTCCCGTCTCGGCGACTACATGGTCAAGGTTGTGCGCGAGAGCCTTGCGCAGGTCGAAGCGGCGCTGCTGCTGGTGGAGCCGATCGCCCACGTCGGCGAGCCGGAGAAGATCCTGCTCGAGCGCATCCGCGAGGAGAAGCTCCCCTGCATCCTCTGCATCAACAAGATCGACACCGTCGAGAAAAAGGACGACCTGCTCGCCGTCATCGCGGCCTACAGCGCCGTCTATCCGGACTTTGATGCGATTATCCCCATCTCCGCCCGCACGGGCGACGGGCTCGACGAGCTGATGGCGCAGCTCGCGAAATACGCCGTCCCCGGCCCGCAGCTCTTCCCCGACGGCATGACGACCGACCAGCCGGACAGTCAGGTTTGCGCCGAGATCGTGCGCGAGAAGATGCTGCGCTGCCTGGATAAGGAGATTCCGCACGGCACGGCTGTGGAGGTCACGCGCTTTACCGAGCGCGACAACGGCATCATCGACCTCGACGTGACGATCTACTGCGAAAAGGCCAGCCACAAGGGCATCATCATCGGCAAGCACGGCGACATGCTCAAGCACATCAGCACGCTCGCGCGGCAGGACATCGAGAAGTTCATGGGCACGAAGGTCTACATGGAGACGTGGGTGAAGGTCAAGGAGAACTGGCGCGACAACGTGAATTTCATCCGCGCGCATGGGTATGATGAGCAGTAAAGGATTTGGGTTCTGAGAGGGATCTGTTTGTGCCTCCGGCGGCATACTTTTTGCCAGCAGCGACAAAAGCATGCCGCCGGAGGCAGCACACGCCGATTCAGCCGCCAATCCCCGCCAGAAAAACATCCCCGACACCCGCTCCACAACTTACCAGCCATAATCCCGCCCCGCGCGCCCATGCTAAGGGCATGGGAGGTGAACGGCATGGACGATTTCTGGGAGCTGTTCTGCCAGACCGGCGCGCCGGAGGCCTATATGCTCTATCGCGCCGCACAGGAGGAAAACGCATGCAGCAAGCAAAAACCGTGACAAGCGGTCTGGTGCTGCGCCAGACGGTGACAAAGGAGACGGATCTGATCCTGACGGTACTGACGCCGGATCTGGGGAAAATCCCTGTCATTGCGCGCGGCGCGCGGCGGAAAAACAGCCGTCTGGCCGCCGCGTGCCAGCTGCTGGCCTACTCCGAGCTGACCGTCTATCAAAAGGGCGCATGGTATATGCTCGACGAGGCGAGCACCATCGAGCTCTTCGACGGCGTGCGGCAGGATTTTGAAAATCTCGCGCTCGCGTCGTTTTTCGCCGAACTGACAGAGTCGGTCGCGGAGGAGGGAAGCCCCGCGCCGGAGCTGCTGCGCCTGCTTTTGAACGCGCTCTACGCGCTCGGCGTGCTGCACAAGGAGCCGCTGCTCGTCAAGGCCGCCTTTACGCTGCGGCTGCTCGCACTCGCGGGGTTTGAGCCGCTGGCGGACGGCTGCGCCGTCTGCGGCCGGCCGGAGCCGGAAAAGCCGATGCTCGACGTCGTGCACGGCATCGTCCACTGCGCCGCCTGCAAGCAGCCGGGCGGCCTGTCGCTGCCGCTGACGCAGGGAGCGCTCGCGGCGCTGCGGCATATCCTGTACTGTCCGGATAAGAAGCTCTACAGCTTCACGCTCGAGCGTCCCGCTCTGCGTCAGCTCGACCACGCGGCCGAGGCGCTGACCGCTGCCCAGCTCGAGCGCAGCTTCCGCACGCTGGACTACTATAAATCCATCTTTCCCACAGAGGTATCTACATATGAGTGAACTATACGACAAATCCATCCGCACGCTCGAACTGCCCGCCGTGCTGGAGGTGCTGGCGCAGAAGGCCGTCAGCGAGGCGGCGCGCGAGCGCTGCCGAAAGCTCTATCCGAGCAGCGACTTGGACGAGGTGCGCCGCCTGCTCGACGAGACGGACGCCGCCCGTACGCGTCTCGGGCTTTACGGGAGCCCCGCCTTTTCCGGCGTGAAGGATGTCTCCGCGGCGCTGACGCGCGCCGACCACGGCGGCATGCTCAACACGCGCGAGCTGCTCGATATTGCGGGGCTGCTCACGGCTTCGCGCCGCGTCAGCGAATATGACCGCGACCGGCAGGGCGAGGCCACGGTGCTCGACCACTATTTCTCCGCCCTGCACACGAACAAGTATCTCGAGGACCGCATCCGCGGCGCCATCCTCGACGAGGAGACGATCGCCGACACGGCCAGCCCGGAGCTTGCCGACATCCGCCGCAAGATGCGCGTCGCGGCGACGAAGGGCCGCCAGATTCTCCAGCGCATCATCTCCTCGCCGTCGTATGCCAAGGTGCTGCAGGAGGCGCTCATCACCCAGCGCGACGGGCGCTTCGTCGTGCCCGTCAAGGCCGAGTGCAAGGGGAGCCTGCCGGGCCTTGTCCACGACATCTCATCCTCCGGCGCGACGCTGTTCGTCGAGCCGATGGGCGTCGTGCAGGCCAACAACGAGCTCAAGGAGCTGCAGGCGCGCGAGGAGCGCGAGATCGAGCGCATCCTGCGCCAGCTCTCCGCCGACTGCGGCGACCAGATGGAGAACATTCTCTATGACTATGACATCCTCGTCCACCTCGACGTGATCTTTGCCCGGGCGCAGCTGAGCTATCAGATGAGCGCTGCCCGGCCGGAGGTGCGCCGCCGCGGCGGGATCGTCCTGCGCCGCGCGCGCCACCCGCTGCTCGACCCGGCGAAGGCCGTGCCCATCAGCGTGGAGCTCGGCCAGCAGTTCGACACCCTCGTCATCACCGGCCCGAACACCGGCGGCAAGACCGTCACGCTCAAGACGCTGGGGTTGCTGTGCCTGATGGCGCAGTGCGGCCTGCACATCCCCGCCGACGACGGGAGCGTCGTGCGCGTGTTTGACCGGGTGCTCGCCGACGTCGGCGACGAGCAGTCCATCGAGCAGAGCCTGTCGACGTTCTCGGCGCACATGGCGAACATCGTCCAGATCCTGCAGCAGGCGGACGAGCAGAGCCTGCTCCTGTTCGACGAACTGGGCGCGGGCACCGACCCCGTCGAGGGCGCGGCGCTCGCCATCGCCGTTATTCAGGAGGTGCGCTCACGCGGGGCGCTGACCGCCGCCACGACGCACTATGCCGAGCTCAAGACCTTCGCCATGACGACGGCGGGCGTGGAGAACGCGTCCTGCGAGTTCGATGTCCAGACGCTCCGCCCGACGTACCGCCTGCTCATCGGTATCCCCGGCAAGTCCAACGCCTTCGCCATCTCGCGCCGCCTCGGTCTTGATGAGCACGTGATCGAGGCCGCCCGCGCGCAGATGGACAGCGAGTCCGTCCGCTTCGAGGACGTGCTGACGCAGCTCGAGGAGAAGCGCCAGCGGCTTGAGCGCGCGCAGAGCGAGGCCGACCGTCTCTGGCAGCAGCGCGAGGAGGACGCGCGCAAGGCGCGCACCTTCCGCGAGCAGATGGAAAAGGCCAAGGAGAACGCCCGCAGCAAGGGCGAAGCCGAGGCCAAGCGCATCGTCCGCGAGGCGCAGGCGAAGGTCGACGCCATCTTCGCCGAGCTCGACGAGCTGCGCCGCCAGCAGCAAAAGCGCGCAGACTTCCAGCAGATGAACGACGCCCGCGCGAACGTCCGCCGCGGCCTGAACGAGGCCGAGGCCCTTGTACGCAGCCGCGAATCCGACTCCGAGCCGATCCCCGCGCCCAGCCGCCCGATCCGCGTGGGCGATCAGGTGGAGCTGCCCGGCGTGAACCGCGCGGCGGAGGTGCTGACGGTGAACGCCGACGGCTCGCTCGTGCTGCAGGCCGGCAAGATGAAGATGACCGTGAAGCACGGGCAGGTGCGCCTGCTCGAGACGGCCGAGGAGATCCAGAAGAAGAAAAAGCAGCAGAGCCGGGCGCAGTCCTCCTCGCCGAAGATTCAGCTCGCGAGCCGCGCGGCCTCGGAGCTTGACATCCGCGGCTATGAGACGCTCGAGGCCGAGAGCGTGGTCGACAACTACATCGACTCCGCCGTCATGGCCAAGCTCGGCTCCGTCACGATCATCCACGGTAAGGGTACCGGCGCCCTGCGCAAGGCTGTCCATGAGATCCTGCGGCGCAACAAGGCCGTCAAGAGCTTCCGGCTCGGCCGCTACGGCGAGGGCGAGGCCGGCGTGACGATTGTGGAGCTGAAATAAGCGGTTTTTTTGTGGAAAGCGCTAAAATCCACAGCGGCGGCAGAGCCGCCCGCGCGAAAAATTGGCGGATTCGATATTGCATTATCCGCCGGAATTCAGTATAATCATAGTACGTATTTCTGGCCGTTTTGGCCCGCAAGAGAGATTAGCTGCATGAAAAAAGGAGCTGGGTTGATGTATACGCAGGAAATCACCGTTAAAAATGAGGTCGGTCTGCACGCCAGACCTGCCACCTACTTTATTCAGAAGGCCAACGAATTCAAGAGCGGCATCTGGGTGGAGAAGGAAGAGCGCCGTGTCAACGCCAAGAGCCTTCTGGGCGTGCTGTCGCTGGGCATCGTGAAGGGTACGACCATCACGCTGATCGCCGACGGCGTGGACGAGAAGGAAGCTGTCGACGCTCTGACGAGCCTGATCGAGAGCAACTTCGGCGAATAAAGCAAACGCGAAACAGGAACGGAGGTTTCCGCCATCAGGCGGAGAACCTCCGTTTTGCTTTGCCTATTTTTGCTTTTCGGGCGTGTCCGCGCCCTTGTGGAAGTGATCGTAGACGGCGCGCGCCGCCTGCTGCGGCAGCACGTCCTCCAGCTCGTGAAGCTCCGCCGCCTCGATGGCGCGCACGGTCTGGAAGCGCTTTCGCAGTGCGTCCCTGCGCACGGGGCCGATACCGGGGATCCCGTCGAGCCGCGAGACGAGCGCGCTGCGCGAGTGCTTCTCGTGGTGATAGGTGATGGCGAAGCGGTGCACCTCCTCCTGAATCCGCCCGACGAGGGCGAAGAGGGGCGGGCTGTGCTGGATGCCGATCTCCTGCCCCTGCGGCGTCATCAGCGCGCGGGTGCGGTGGCGGTCGTCCTTGACCATGCCGAGGATCGGCACCTCCAGCCCCAGCGCGGCGAGCGCCGTCTGCGCGGCACGGGCATGGCCCTCGCCGCCGTCGATCAGCAGGAGGTCGGGCAGCTCGCTGAACTTCTCGTCCCCGTCGAGATAGCGCCGGAAGCGCCGCGTCAGCACCTCCTGCATGGCGCGGTAGTCGTCGGGGTGGTCGAGCGTCTTGATCTGGAAGCGCCGGTAGTCGCGCTTGAGGGGCCGCCCGTCGCAGAACACGACCATAGAGGCGACCATGTCGGACGCGCCCGTGTTGGAGATATCGTAGGACTCGATGCGGTGCGGCGCGTGATTGATCCCTGCGAGCGCGCCGAGCTGCTCGAGCGTATGATTCGTGCGCTCGGCGTCGGAGGTGATGCGCTCGACCTCCTCGCGCGCGTTGCGCCGCGCAAGGCGCAGCAGCTCCGCCCGCTCGCCGCGCTGCGGTACGCGGAGCGTGACCTTGTGCCCCGCCTGCTCCGTGAGAAGCGTCCCGAGCGCTTCGCCCTCCTCCGGCAGCACCGGCAGCAGGATCTCCACCGGGACGGTGCCGCGGCCGAGGTAGTACTGGCTCAGCACCGCCGCGAGGATGGACGCCTCGTCCTCCTCACTCTGAGCGGGGAAGACGTCGACCTCGCGGCCGAGGAGATTGCCGTCCTCGATGTGCAGCACGCTCCACCCGCAGCGCACCGCGCCGGGGTACACGCCCCACACGTCCGTGTCGGCGCAGACGCCCGCGATGACCTGCTGCGTCTTGCCGAGGACGGAGATGGCGCGGATGCGGTCGCGCAGGGCGGCCGCGCGTTCGAACTCCAGCGCTTCGGCGGCTTGCTCCATCTCCGTCTGCAGCTCCGCCGTCAGCTGGCGGTAGTGACCGCTGAAGATGCGCTCGGCCTGTCGGATGCGGGCCTGATACTCCGCGCGGCTCGGCCCGTCCGGCAGACAGAACCCGTCGCACCGGCCGATGTGGTGGTTCAGGCACGGGCGCTCGCGCCCGATGTCGCGCGGAAACTGGCGCGAGCAGGTCGGGAGCTTCAGCGCCGAGCAGACGGCCTCGATGGCGAGACGCGTCTCACGCCGCCCGCCGAACGGGCCGAAGTACTTCGCCCCGTCGTCCGCCGTGCGCCCCACGAGCGAAAAGCGCGGATAGTCCACCCCCTGCTGCAGCCGCACGAAGGGATAGCCCTTGTCGTCCTTGAGCAGGATGTTGTAGCGCGGCATGTGGCGCTTGATGAGGGAGTTTTCAAGGATGAGAGCCTCGAACTCCGTGGAGACGAAGATCGTGTCGAACCGGTCGACCTGCGCGACCATGGCGCGCGTTTTCTCGTTGTGGGACGCGGTGTCCTGAAAGTATTGGCTCACGCGGTTTTTCAGCTTCTTGGCCTTGCCGACGTAGATCACCTTGCCGGTCTTGTCCATCATCAGATAGACCCCCGGCAGCAGTGGCAGATCATTCGCCTTTTCCCGCAGCTCGTCGCGCGTCATGGCGCTCACCTCCGGATAAAAGATTGGCTTTCAGTATACCACGCCGCCGCCCGCGCCGCAAGCGCCGGAAAACCGCCCTTGCGCTTTGCGCGCCGCGGACGTATAATAAACGGTACCCTTGTCAATCGAGGGTACGACACCCAACCACAGCTTACTACCAAGGAGGACACGCATGACCTGGAAAAGCCGTATCGCGGCGCTGCTGCTGGCGCTGTGCTGCCTGACGGCGGCGCTCACCGGCTGCGGCAAAAAGCAGACGGACACCGCCGCACCCATCGACCAGCCCACCCAGACCCAGACCGCCCCCGAACCGGTCGACGATTATGAGCCTACGAAGGGCGACAAGCCCTATTATGTGCGCGTCAACCTGCAGGCGGGGACGGTGACCGTCTATTCCCGCGACGAGAGCGGCTATTACAGCGTCCCCTATAAGGCGATGATCTGCTCCGGCGGCGAGTCCACCCCGCGCGGGCACTTCAAGCTCACAAACTGGCGGCAGGAGTGGCTCGGTCTCGTCGGCGACGTCTACGGGCACTACTGCACGCAGATCAAGGGCAACTACCTGTTCCACTCCGTGCCGTACACGGAGAAATACGACAAGAATTCCCTCCAGTGGGAGGAGTATGACCGGCTCGGCACCGTCTGCTCCCACGGTTGCATCCGCCTGCAGCTGATCGACGCGAAGTGGATCTACGACCACATGCGCGAGATCGAGGAGGTGGAGCTCTACGACAGCGACTATCCCGGTCCGCTCGGAACGCCGGCAATCGAGAAGATTAGCGGCGACACGGTGCGCCGCGGCTGGGATCCGACGGATCCCGACCCGCACAACCTCTGGCTCCCGAACCCCGAGCCGGGCACGCCCGCGCGGCCCTCGGCCCCGGTGAAGTCCGACCCCACGCCCGCGCCGGATCCGACCCCGGCCGAGCCGGCCGAGCCGGCCGAGCCGGCGGAGCCGATAGAGCCGACGGAGCCGACAGAGCCGACGGAACCGGAGAATCCCGATCCCACACCGGATCCGAACCCCACGCCGGACCCCGAGCCTGACCCGGACCCGACGCCCGATCCCACCCCCGATCCGGATCCCGCGCCGACGGAGCCGACGGAACCGACCGCGCCGGAAAATCCAGCGGGCGGCGATACCCTCGATTGACAAAGGCAAACGCGGTTTTTCGGGGCTGAAACAACGGTCAGCTTCGTTTTCCTCGTTGCCGGGCGACAGCCCGGCTGCCTCGTCAGTCTCGCTGACCATCGTTTCCGCTCCCGAAAAACTCCGAAGGACTTTCCGACGAGCAATGATGGGCTCTGGCGAGGAAGAGGACAACGGCGGGCTGGCGCCCGCCTAGGACGATGACGACGTCCAGCGCCCATCAGGGCTGCCGGAAAGCGTGTCTGCCCTTGTCAATCGAGGGCAACTGACCCCACCACCCCCAGCGGGCCGCGCCCTCTGGGGGTGATTTCTAAATGAGAGAAGGAACGTATATGATTCAGGATATTGCGCCCCATGTCTATGACCGCACCTATCGCCGCCTTGCCGCCGGGCCGCAGGACTGCGCGCTCTGCTGCGCGCAGGGGCGGGTGCTCCTGCTGCGCGAGGAGGGCGTCTGGCGCGTGCCGCGCTTTGCGGATTTCCCGGCGGGCTGCGCCCCGCGCATGACGGACGCGCGGCACATTTTCCGTATTGACGGGACGGACTGCTTCCTCGCGGAGCCGCCGCAGGGCGCGCCCGTCCCCGCCGACGAGATGCTGGCCGACTGCCCGCTGCCGGAGGAGTTCGTCTGGTGCAGCGTGCAGGAGGTGCGCGCCGTGCGCCCAATGGCCGCGGCGTTCGCAGCGATTACGGCGCTGCAGCTGCACCGCTGGTACAAAAGCCGCAGCTTCTGCGGCCGCTGCGGCGCGCCGACGGAGCCGAGCTGCACGGAGCGCGCCATGGTCTGCCCCAAGTGCGGCCTGATCGAGTATCCGAAGATCTGCCCGGCGGTGATCGTCGCCGTGAGCGACGGCGAACGCCTGCTCGTCAGCCGCTACCGCGACCGGCCGTTCCGCGGCTGGGCACTGATCGCGGGCTTTGTCGAGATCGGCGAGACGCTGGAGGACACCGTCCGCCGCGAGGTGCTGGAGGAGACGGGGCTGCGCGTGAAGAACCTGCGCTATTACAAGAGCCAGCCGTGGAGCTTTTCGGACACGCTCCTCGCGGGCTTTTACTGCGACCTCGACGGGAGCGATGCCATCCGCATCGAGGAGGACGAGCTGAGCGAGGCGCTCTGGCTGCCGCGCGGCGAGATTCCGCCCCGCGGAAACGACGTCAGCCTGACGGCCGAGATGATGGAGCGCTTCCGCCTCGGACAGGACGGCCTGCCGGTATAAAATCCGCCGCGTCCGTGTAAAATGGGGATAAACCATGAACGCGGAGGCGGGAATATGACGGATCGGAAGTGGAAAACATGGGAGGTCATCGGACTGCTGGTGACGCTGGCGCTGGGGAACCTCCTGCATTTTGTCTATGAGTGGAGCGGCGACAGTCCCCTGACGGCGCCCATCGCGGCGGTGAACGAGTCGACGTGGGAGCACATGAAGCTGCTAGCCGTGCCGTGGGTGCTGTTCTCGCTTGTCGAGCGCGCGGCGCGCGGACGGAGCGGCGGCACCGTGCCGATGGCGCGTGCGCTGGGACTGCTTGCGGGGCTCGCGGCCATCCCGCTGCTGTACTATACCTACCGTGGTATTCTGGGCTTTGACGTGATGGTCGTGGACATCCTGATCTTTCAGGCGGCGGTTCTGCTCGGCTTCTGGGTGAGCTGGCGGGTGCAGCGCACGGGGCGCTGGACGTCCCCGGCGGCACAGATCGCGGGGGTGCTGGCGCTGCTGGCGGTGCTGACGCTCTTCGTGGTCTGGACGTACCGTCCGCCGCACCTGCCGCTCTTCTGTGACCCGGTCACGGGGCGGTACGGAATTCAATAAAGCGGGGCGCCGTTCCGAGGGGGACGGCGCCGCTTTTTCTTGACCGTGGGGGACAGGTATTGTATAATGGGTGCAAAGTGGCGGTGTGCGCCGAGAGGGCAGCAGCGCGCCGCAATGGAGGCGACAGAATGAAGAAAATTGTGCATAAACCGGCGGCGCCGATCTATGCGGCGGCCGTCGTATGGATCCTGTACGCGCTGCTGTTCCCGCTGTACCGCGTGGGGCATTTCGCGCTGTGCGCGGCGGCATCGGCGGCGGTATATCTCATCGCCCGGCTCTTCTGCAGGGATGTGGTAGAGGAGGTCGAGGAAAAGCCCGAGCCGACCGGCAACGCCGAGCTCGACAAGATGATCTCCGACGGCAATCTCGCCATCGCCGAGATGAAGCGCCTGAACGAGTCCATCAAGGACGAGAAGATCAGCCGCCAGATCGACCGGCTCGAGGAGATCTCGGGCAAGATCTTCGACTGCGTGAAGGCCAGCCCCGAGAAGCTCCCGCAGATCCGCAAGTTCATGAACTACTATCTCCCCACCACGCTCAAGCTCCTCAACGCCTATGACCGCATGGGGAGTCAGGGCGTCTCCGGCGAGAACATCTCCGGCACGATGGAGCGCGTGGAGAACATGATGGGGACGATCGTCACCGCCTTCGAGCGCCAGCTCGACGGTCTTTTCGGCGACCAGGCGCTCGATATCTCGACGGACATCACCGTGCTCGAGAATATGATGGCGCGCGAGGGGCTGAGCGACGACCCCATCCACCGTACGCAGAGCGAGCAGACAGACAGCGACGACAAATCCTCCGGCGGAATCCAGCTGGAGCTGTGAGTAACATATAAGAAGAGAAAGGATGCATCATCATGACCGATAACATGACGCCCGAACTGACGCTGGACCCCAACACCGCTGCCGCCGCCGAGACAGTGCCGCAGCTGACGCTGACGCCTGAGGCTCCGGAGCCCCCCAAGGTCGAGGAGAAGAAGGCCGAGCCCGTCGAAATGGACGATAAGCTCCTCTCCGACGAGGAGAAGAAGGCTGTGGAGGAGTTTTCCCATAAGATCAACATCCGCGACACGAATATGATCCTGCAGTACGGCGCGGCGGCGCAGAAGAGCGTCGCGGGCTTTTCTGAGAGTGCGCTCAACAACGTCCGCAGCAAGGATCTCGGCGAGGTGGGCCAGGATCTGAGCCAGCTTGTCGTCGAGCTGAAGGGCTTCGGCGAGGGCGAGGAGAAGAAGGGCTTCATGGGCCTGTTCAAGAAGGCGGGCAATCGCCTCGAGACGATGAAGGCCCAGTACAGCAAGGTCGAGGCCAACGTCGACAAGATCGCCCAGAGCCTTGAGCAGCACCAGATCACCCTGCTCAAGGATGTGGCGATGTTCGACCAGATGTATGAGCTGAACCTGAAGTATTACAAGGAGCTGACCATGTACATCCTCGCCGGCAAGAAGCGGCTCGAGGAGGTGCGCACGGGTGAGCTCGAGGAGCTGCGCCTGAAGGCGGAGAAGAGCGGCCTTGCCGAGGACGCGCAGGCATACAACGACCTCGTGAACCTCTGCAACCGCTTTGAAAAGAAGATCCACGACCTCGAGCTGACGCGCATGGTCTCCGTGCAGATGGGCCCGCAGACCCGCCTGCTTCAGAACAACGACACCCTGATGATCGAGAAGATCCAGTCCTCGCTCGTCAATACCATCCCCCTGTGGAAGAGCCAGATGGTGCTCGCCCTCGGCATGGAGCACAGCCGTCAGGCCACGGCCGCGCAGAACGCCGTCACCGAGATGACCAACGAGCTCCTGCGCAAGAACGCCGACACGCTCAAGATGGGCACCATCAACACCGCCAAGGAGGCCGAGCGCTCCATCGTCGACATCGAGACGCTGCAGCACACGAACGAGCAGCTGATCTCCACGCTCGACGAGGTCGCCCGCATCCAGAAGGAGGGCGCCGAGAAGCGCAAGGCCGCCGAGGTCGAGCTGGGCCGCATCGAGGGCGAGCTGAAGCAGAAGCTGCTGGAGCTGCGCGGCTGAGCACCGGCTCTTTGAGGAGTAACCATGAAATTTTTCAAGAAACGCAGCGTGGCTGTGGTGGTGCTGGTGCTGGCCATTCTGGCCTCCTGCGCCTACGGCCTGTATAAAAAGCCCGCTGACCAGCTGAATGTCCAGTACGGCACGTGGCTGCTCGACGGGGCGGGGGTGCTCTCCGCCGACACCGAGCAGACCATCGGCGATTATAACCAGAAGTGGGACAGCAGCTACCGCGCCGTCATCGCCGTGGCGTCGACAGACGACATCCACGGCTGGACGGCGGAGAAATACGCGAAAACCCTCGGAAAGAGCTGGGGGCTCGGCGCAAACGACATGCTCCTGCTCATCGTGAAGGGTGGGGACTACTACGTCGCCCTCGGCGACACGATCAACCAGAGCCTGACTGATACACAGATTGCTAAGCTCCAGTCCGCCATCGAGACGCCCTACTATCAGGGGGACTGCGACGGCGCGGCGACGGCCTTTTTCCGTCAGGCGGACGTCGTGCTCGCGCAGGTGATGCAGAGCGGCGGCTCGTCCTACAGCGGCGGCTACAGCGAGAGCTATAACGGCGGCTGGGTGGATTCCAGCGGCGCGAGCGTCAGCAGCGTGATCGTGCTGATTATCGCGATCTTCGTGATCTGGGTGCTGCTCGACCGTATGCGCTATACCCGGTATCAGCGCCGTATCCGCGTCGGCGGGCCGGTGATCCCGTACTACTATCCGATCTTCTGGGGCCGCCCGAGACGGCGCAGACCTGCTCCGCCCCCGCCCCGCGGCCCGCGCGGCGGTCCCCGCCCGCCAATGGGCGGCGGCCCGCGTCCCGGCGGCGCACCGCCGAGAAGGCCCACACCGCCCCGCTCCGCCCCGCCCCGCCGCCCCAGCGGCGGCAGCTTCGGCGGCTTCCGCCCCGGCGGGTTCGGCGGAGGTTCGCGCCCCGGCGGCTTCGGTGGCGGAGGCTTTGGCGGGGGATCCCGCGGCGGCCGCGGCGGCGGTTTTGGAGGGGGCGGCTTCGGCGGCGGCCACCGCTGATCCGGCTGTCTTATAAAAGCGTAAACAGTGCGCCATCCATGCGGATGGCGCACTGCTTTTTCGGCTGCCTGGGGCGCCGGTGGACATTTCCTGTAAAAAAAATACCGCCCAAAAGTGCCGGAAAATGAAAATAATGCTTGCAATGCGGCAGAAAATATGTTACATTGCAAGGCGACAATTGAATAGGGAAACCATTATTTCTGTGCCGCCGAAACGAGCGGCAAACAAAGGAGAAGCGTATGAAGAAGAACAAAATCCTGAGTCTTTTCCTGGCGCTGATGATGATCTGCGCTGTACTCCCCGGATGCGGAGACGGCAGCGGATCGGGCACCGAAGGAAGTAACGGCTTGCAAGCAGAGCGAAAAGCCAACAACGAAATCGTTGCGGCGATCGCCGAGGACCTGAAAAGTCTTGACCCGCACAGCAGTACCACGGCAGGAACGAGAGAGGTCTTATTCAACATCTACGAGGGCCTGTTCAAAACCGGCCCCGATGGTGAATTGATCCCCGCTGTTGCCGAGAAGTACACCACCTCCGCTGACGGCCTGACTTATACCTTCACCCTGCGTGACGGCGTCAGATTCCACAACGGAAACGCGGTGACGGCGGAGGATGTGATCTATTCCATCAAACGCTGTGCCGACAATGAGGGGAGTGCCATTGACTCTTCGCTCGTGTCGGCTTTTTCCGTCATCAGCGACGTGCAGGCCACGGACGACAAGACCGTCGTCCTCACGCTCAAGCAGCCGGATCTCGAGCTGCTGAACTTCCTGACGGCTGCCATCGTGCCGGCGAACTATGACAAGCTCGACACCGAGCCCTGCGGCACCGGCCCGTTCAAGTTCAGCTCCCGCTCCGTCAAGGAGAACTTCGTCATCGAGAAGTTCGACGAGTACTGGGGCACCCCGGCCTCGCTCAGCAAGGTCACCTTCCAGGTCTATGACGATTCTACCGCCCTCGTCAACGCCCTGCAGTCCGGCGCGGTGGATCTGTGCTCGAAGCTGACCTCCGCCCAGACGGCGCAGCTGTCCGACAGCTACACCATCCTCGAGGGCACCATGAACCTTGTGCAGGCGGTCTACCTCAACAACAATGCCGCACCCTTCGATAACGAGAAGGTGCGTCAGGCCATCAGCTATGCCATCAACCGCCAGCAGATCCTCGACATGGTCGCCGACGGCCATGGTACCGCGGTCGGCAGCAGCATCTATCCCAAGCTCGCGAAGTATTTCCTGCCCGAGCTCGTGAACTACTATGAGTACAACCCCGAGAAGGCCAAGCAGCTGCTGGCCGAGGCGGGCTATCCCAACGGCTTTGACATGTCCATCACCGTCATCTCCAGCTACCAGCCCCACATGGACACGGCCGAGGTCGTCGTGGAGCAGCTGCGCGCCATCGGCGTGAACGCGGAGGTCGTCCCCATGGACGAGGCGACGTGGGCCGATCAGGTCTATAAGAACCGCCAGTTCCAGGCAACCATCAACGGTCTCGCCGCGAAGAACACGACCGCGAGCGACATGCTCGCCCGCTTTGTCTCCACGAACGGCAAGAACTTCGTGAACTACAATAACTCCGAGTATGACGCGCTCTATGCGCAGGCGCAGGCCTGCACCGACGACGCGCAGCAGACCGCGATCTACAAGCAGCTCGAGACGATGCTCACCGAGACGGCCGCGAACCTGTACCTGCAGGATCTGGCCAACCTCGTGGCCATCCGCAGCGACCTGACGGGCTATCAGTTCTATCCCATCTACGCCATGGATTTCAGCACCGTGGCCTACAGCAAGTAATTCAGTCATAATGAAAAGAGGCGATCACCATGAAGTATGCGGCGAAGAAAACAGCCATGATGCTGCTGACGATGGTGATCGTCTCTTTTCTCGCGTTTCTGGCCTTCCAGATTATCCCCGGCGACGCCGCCGTCAATAAGCTCGGCAGCGACGCGACCGTCGAGGCCGTCGAGGCGCTGCGTCATGAGATGGGGCTCGACCGGCCGTTTTTCGTGCGGTACGGCGAGTGGGTGCTTGGCGCGCTGCGCGGCGACTTCGGCGCGTCCTACAGCTATTCCATGTCCGTTTCCCAGATGCTCGCGGGGAAGCTCCCGATCACGGCGCTTTTGACGGCGCTGGCGTTTTTGCTGATCGTGGTGATCTCCATCCCGCTCGGCATCTTCACCGCCGGGCACGCGGGCGGCCGCTTTGACAAGGCGCTGACGGTTGCGAATCAAGTGCTCATGGCCGTTCCACCGTTTTTCACCGGCGTGCTGCTCACGCTCATCTTCGGGCTGATGCTGCGCTGGTTCACGCCGGGGGCGTTCGTCGCGCCGGAGGTGAGCTTCTGGCGCAGCGTGGGGTATCTGATGTTCCCCGCCGTCTCCATCGCCCTGCCGCGCATCGCCATGACGGTCAAGATGCTCAAGGGCTCCATCCTCACGGAGCTGGAGCGCGACTACGTCCGCACGTCCTACAGCCGCGGCAACAGCCGCCGCACCACGCTCTACCGCCATGTCCTGCGCAACGCCGTCCCCGCGACGGTGACGTTTCTGGCCATGACAGTCGCCGACATCGTGGCCGGCTCCGTCGTCATCGAGCAGGTCTTTGCCATCCCCGGCCTCGGGCGGCTCCTGCTCAGTTCCATCAGCGGGCGCGACTATCCCGTCGTCCAGGCGGTCGTCGTGATTCTCGCGTTCTGGGTCGTGCTGGTGAACCTCATCGCCGACCTCATCAACCAGCGGCTGGATCCCCGGCTGCGCCTGTCATAAGGGGAGGGGAACGTATGCTGCTGCATCAGAAAAAGAACCACTATCTGCGTGTGGGCCTCGTCATGACGGCGCTCATCACGCTTCTGGCCGTCGTCGGCGCGTTCTGGACGCCCTATGAGCCAACGGCCATCGCCGGCGGCGCAAAGTTTGCCGCGCCGTCGCTTGGCCACCTGTTCGGGACCGATAACTTCGGCCGCGACATCTTCAGCCGCGTCATGTGCGGCGTCGGCACGACGTTTTTCATCGCCCTCGGCACGATTTTGCTCGGCGCGGGCGTGGGAATCCTCATCGGCGCCTTCACCGGCTATTTCGGCGGCGTGGTTGACGAGACGCTCATGCGCATCAACGACGCGATCACCGCCTTCCCGAGCATCCTGCTCGCACTGGTGTTCATCGCGCTGCTCGGCTTTGGAAAGTATAACGTGATCCTCGCGCTGGGCATCGCTTTTGTGCCCAGCTATGCCCGCGTGGTGCGCGGCGAATTCGCCCGCCACCGGGAGATGAACTATGTCAAATCCGCCCGGCTGATGGGCGCGGGACACCTGCGCATCATGTTCGTGCACATCCTGCCGAACACGCGGCAGGTCATCCTGCCGACGCTTGTCATCGGGTTTAACAACGCCGTGCTGGCCGAGGCCAGTATGAGCTACCTCGGCATCGGCGTCAAGCCGCCGGACGTGTCGCTCGGATACATGCTCTCCGAGTCGCAGGCGTATATGTCCGCCGCGCCGTGGTATATGCTCGCGTGCGGGCTGAGCATCGTGTGGCTGATTCTGGGCGTGAGCCTGATCGGCGAGGGCCTGCAGCGGAAGGGGGGCGTCTGATATGCTGGAAATCCGCGATCTGCATGTGCGGTTCCACGGCTCGGATCACGAAGCCGTGCGCGGGATCGGCCTCTCCGTCGCGGACGGTGAGATCGTCGGCCTTGTGGGCGAGTCCGGCTCCGGCAAGACCGTCACGGCCATGACCGTCTCGGGACTGCTCGACCACCGGAAGGCGGACGTCCGCGGCTCGATCTGTCTGGACGGACGGCAGCTGCTTGACCTCGGCGGCGAGAAGCTGCGGTCTATTCAGGGAAAAGACATCTGCGTCGTGTTTCAGGAGCCGATGAGCGCGCTCGACCCCGCCATGCGCATCGGTCCGCAGGTCGAGGAGTGCCTGCGCGCGCACACGGCGCTTTCGCGCGAGGAGCGGCGCGAGTGCGCGCTCGAAGCACTGCGCGAGGTTGACCTCCCGGACGCGGAGGGCATCTACCGCAAGTACCCGCACGAGCTCTCCGGCGGCATGCTGCAGCGCGTCTGCATCGCCGCGGCCATCCTGCCGCAGCCGAAGCTCCTGCTCGCCGACGAGCCGACAACGGCGCTCGACGTGACGATTCAGGCGCAGATTCTCGAGCTGCTGCGGCGGCTCAACCGGGAGCTGGGCATGTCGATTCTCTTCATCTCGCACAACCTGCATGTCGTGCGCAAGCTCTGCACGCGGGTGGCCGTGATGGAGAAGGGACGGATCGTGGAGACGGGGGAGACGGAGCAGGTCTTTCTGCACCCGCAGGCCCCGTATACGCAGCGGCTGATCGCCGCCATTCCGACAAGGAGGAAGCTATGAGCCGAGAGCTTGCGCTGCAGGTGCGCGACCTGAACGTCTGGTACAGGCCGGGCGGCGTCATCCGCCGCAGCCGCCTTGTGCCGGTGCTGCACGATATTTCCTTCGACCTCTGGCGCGGCGAGGCGCTGGGGCTTGTGGGCGAGTCCGGCTCCGGCAAGTCGACGCTCGCGCGGACGATCCTTGGCATGGTGCCCGACTACACCGGCACCGTCACCCACTACACAAAGCGCCCGCAGATGATCTTTCAGGATCCGTACAGCAGTCTCAACCCCAGCCGCACGGTCGGCTGGATCCTGTCCGAGCCGCTGAAAATCTACGGGAAGTACGATGCCCGCGAGCGCGAGCGCCGCGTGCGCGAGACAATCGGGCTGGTCGGCCTGCCGGCGGAGAGCTACGACATGCTCCCCGCGCACCTCTCTGGCGGACAGCGCCAGCGCGTCAGCATCGCCTCGGCGCTCATCCAGAAGCCCGCGCTTATCATCGCGGACGAGGCCGTCTCGGCGCTCGATGTGACGATTCAGGCGCAGATCCTCGAGCTGATGGCGCAGCTGCGCCGCGAGCTGGGGATCAGCTACCTCTTTATCTCGCACGATCTGAACGTGGTGTATCAGCTCTGCGACCGCTGCATGGTCATGCAGGCCGGGCGCATCGTCGAGCAGGGCCCCGTCGAGGAGCTCTATGACCACCCGCAGCAGGAATATACGCGCCAGCTTCTCGCGGCGGCGCAGTAAGGAGCAAAGCTATGACACCGGAACTGAGAGAAAAGCTGCTGGCCTTCGGCAACGGCGCGGAGCCGTTTCTGCAGCACAACCATTTTTGCGTGGAGGACGTCGACGACGGCACATCCCTCGTCACGCTGGAGCTGCAGCGGGAGAACCTGAACCGCTGGGGCGCGCCCCACGGGGGGACGATCTTTGCGATGGCGGACATTGCCGCCGGGATGGCCGCGCTCACCGTGCGGCAGGACGTGAACGTCACCACCAGCGCCACGATCGACTATATGGCCGCCGCGCCGGGTACGGGCAAGCTCATCGCCCGCGGCCGTGTGCGCCACGCGGGCGGGCGCCTGTGCTACTGCGCGACGGAGATCACCGACGAGACGGGCAAGCTCATCGCCGAGCTGAACTCCGTCATGTACTACACCTCGAAGCCACTGATTCTGTGAAAAAACCGGCCAGAAACGGGCCGGTTTTGCCTTAAAAATGCCTATGAAACGATTCATAAAAGAAAACCGCGGCCTGCTCGCCTGGCTCGCGGGGCTGCTGGCGTTTTTGCTGCTGTTCCTCGCGGCGCGGACGAGCCGCACGCTCATGAACTGGGTCGCCCGCCGCGTCACCGGGCCGCTGAAGGATGCCGTCGGGACGCTCTGCGGGCATACGGACGCGTCCGTCGCGGAGGTGCTCTGCCTTGCGCTCGTCGCCGCGGCCATCTTCTGGCTGGCGTCGCTCGTGCGCAGTCTCGTCACCGAACGCCGCCGCGCGGCGGTGCTCGCGCGGCATGTGCTGGTGCTCGCCTGCATTGCGCTGAGTATCTACGCGGGCTTCTGTCTGCTCTGGGGCGTGAACTATTACACGGATTCCTTTCAGGAGCAGTCCGGCATCTATGCCCGCTCCGGGACGGTCGCGGAGCTCGAGACGCTGACGGAGACGTTTGCCGAGAACCTCGCCGCCTGCGCGGGTGTGCCGCGGGACGAGGACGGCTGCTTCGCCGCGCCGCGCGGGGAGATCTTCGAGCGTTCGACGGAGGTCTATGCCGCGCTCTATGACGAGTTTCCGTTTCTGCGCCTTGCGGGCGGGGAGCGCAGGCCGAAGGCCTTTCGCTGCTCGGACGCGCTGAGCGCCATCGGCTTCACGGGCTTTTTCTTCCCCTTCACCGGGGAGGCGAACCTCAACGTCGACAGCCCCGCCGCGTGGCTCCCGTCCACGATCTGCCACGAGCTGGCGCACCTGCGCGGCGTCGCGTCGGAGCAGGAGTGCAACTTCATCGCGATCCTGGCCGCCACACGCTCGGACGACCCCGCATACCGGTATTCCGGCTGGCTCCTCGGCTATATCTACCTCGCAAACGCCCTCTACCGCTACGCACCCGACCGCTGGCAGGCCATCCGCGAGACGCTGACTGAGAGCGTCGTGGCCGACATCCGCGCGAACAACGCCTACTGGGCGCAGTTCGAGGGTCCCGTCTCCACCGCGTGGGACAGGGTCTACGACTCCTTCCTCAAGGGCTACGGCGACGCCGACGGCGTGCAGAGCTACGGTACGGTGGTGGATCTCCTGCTGGCGTATTATCTTTAAAGTTTGGCAACTCAAAAAAGGGACTGCCCGGCCTGAGCCGGGCAGTCCCTTTTTCAGTTACCAAAAGTTTCAATTGATTCGCGCCGCCGCAGCGGCGCGAATCAATTGAAATCCGTTTTTTTGCGGCGGCGTGTACGTCGCGAAAACACTTTGCGCGGAGAGAGTGTATTTTTGTGTGCTGCGCACACAAAAATGCGCGGTTCGGAGCGAGATTCCCTCATTCAAAAGAGCGCAGCCCTTTTGGACGACAGACATCAGTTTTTCAGGCTCTGCAGCGGGGCGGGGATGCGGCCGCCGCGGGCGATGAAGTCCGCGGAGGACGCATCGTGCACCGGCATGAGCGGGGCGCTGCCGAGCAGACCGCCGAGTTCCACCGTGTCGCCGACGGTCTTGCCCTCGACGGGGATGATGCGCACGGCGGTGGTCTTGCTGTTGACCATGCCGACAGCGGCTTCGTCCGCGATGATGGCGGAGATCGTCTCAGCCGTCGTGTCGCCGGGGACGGCGATCATGTCGAGCCCCACGGAGCAGACGCAGGTCATGGCCTCGAGCTTGTCGATTGTCAGGACACCGCTGCGCGCGGCGGCGATCATGCCCTCGTCCTCGGAGACGGGGATAAACGCGCCGGAAAGGCCGCCCACGTGGCCAGAGGCCATGACGCCGCCCTTCTTCACCGCGTCGTTGAGCAGTGCGAGCGCGGCGGTCGTGCCGTGCGTGCCGCAGACGGCGAGACCCATCTCCTCGAGAATGCGGGCGACGCTGTCGCCGATGGCGGGCGTCGGCGCGAGCGAGAGGTCGACGATGCCGAACGGCGTATCGAGCCGGCGGGACGCCTCGGTCGCGACCATCTGGCCCATGCGGGTGATCTGGAAGGCGGTCTTTTTGATCGTTTCCGCCACGACATCGAACGGCTGGCCCTTGCACTTTTGCAGCGCGTGGTATACCACGCCGGGGCCGGAGACACCGACGCTCACGACGCTGTCCGCCTCGCCCACGCCGTGGAACGCACCGGCCATGAAGGGGTTATCCTCCACGGCGTTGCAGAACACCACGAGCTTCGCGCAGCCGAGACCGTCCGTCTCACGCGTGAGGTGCGCCGTCTGCTTGATGATGCGGCCCATGCGCGCCACGGCGTCCATATTGATGCCCGCCTTCGTCGAGCCGACGTTCACGCTCGAGCAGACGAGATCCGTCTCGGCCAGCGCCTGCGGAATGGCGCGCAGGAGCAGTTCGTCGCCCTTGGCAAAGCCCTTCTGCACGAGTGCGGAATAGCCGCCGATGAAGTTCACACCGCAGGTCTTGGCTGCACGGTCGAGCGTCTTTGCAAAGGGAACATAGTCCTCTGTCTCGCAGCTCCCGGCGATGAGGGCGATCGGCGTCACGGAGATGCGCTTGTTGACGATAGGGATGCCAAACTCACTCTCGATGTCTTCACCCGTTTTCACGAGGTGCTCGGCGCGGGCGCAGATCTTGTCATAAATCTTGTCGCAGCAGCGCTTCGGATCCTCACTCACACAGTCGAGCAGGGAGATGCCCATCGTGATGGTGCGGATGTCAAGGTGCTGCTTGTCGATCATGTCGATTGTGTCAAAAATATTCTGTAGATTCAGCATGGCGATCCCTCTTACAGCTTGTGCATCGCGTCGAAGATATCCTCGCGCTGAATCCGGATGGAGAGCCCACGGCCCTCGCCGTATGTACGCAGCGCGGCACGCAGTTTGTCAAACGGCTCACCGCAGGCGGACAGATCCACCACCATCATCATGGTGAAATAGCCCTCCATAATGGTCTGGCTGATGTCGAGTACGTTGATGTTGCTCGCGGCCAGCGTGTTGCAGACACCGGCGATGATGCCCACCTGATCCTTGCCCACGACGGTTACGATCGCTTTCATATTCGCTCACTCCATTTCTCAGTTCTGCCCGCCCGCGGCGGTGATGACTGTTGTTAAAACTTACAAGATATTATAGCTTCTTTCGGTGGAAATGACAAGGCCTGATGTTAAAAAAACGTAAAGGATCGGGCCGCAGCGCACAAAAACACGAAGGCCGTCGGGGCAAAAATTTGTCACGCAATTTACGCGCGATGTGGTATGATATATATGTAAAAACATGTCGAATAGAGAAGGGAATCTGTCTGCTATGTTGGATTTTCTGGAACAGGAACACATCAGCCGCGACATTCTTGACGGCATCCGCGCCTATCGCGCACGGTATCCGCTGCCCGAGCGGCTCCGGCCCCGCGTACCCCATCCGCACTATCATTATTACGGCCGGGAGATCTGGGAGGCTGCGGCCGCGGCACTCCTGTGCGGGCGGAACCTCCTGCTTGCAGGGAGCAAGGCCACCGGCAAGAACGTCCTCGCCGAGAATCTGTCCATGGCCTTCGACCGCCCGGCGTGGAACGTGTCGTTCCATGTGAACATGGACGCGGCCAGTCTCATCGGGATGGACACCTTCACCGGCGGCGAGGTCACGTTCCGCCCCGGCCCGGTGTATCTGTGCGCGCAGAGCGGCGGCTTCGGCATCCTCGACGAGATTAACATGGCCAAAAACGAGGCGCTCGCCGTGCTGCACGCGACGCTCGACTACCGCCGCGCCATCGATGTTCCCGGCTATGACCGCGTAGAGGTCGACGAGGCGGCGCGCTTCATCGGCACGATGAACTACGGCTACGCCGGTACGCGCGAGCTGAACGAGGCGCTGACCTCGCGCTTCGTCGTCATCCAGATGCCGACGATCGCGGAGGACGGGCTCGAGCGCCTGTTGAGTGATGAGTTCCCGACGCTCGAGAAGAAGTACCGCGGACAGTTTGCGGCGCTCTTCCTCGACCTGCAGAAAAAATGCGAGAGCGCGGAGATCTCATCGAAGGCGTTGGATCTGCGCGGCCTGCTCGACGCGCTGCACCTTATGCGCACCGGCGTCGCGCCCGCCTTCGCGCTCGACATGGGCATCACGAACAAGGCATTTGACAGCTATGAGCAGGGACTGATCCGCGACGTCATCGCCACGCGTATCCCCGCGAAGCTCGAGAGCCGCCGCCTGTTCACGGACTGAGAGCGCGCCTATGCTGACACAGCAGTACAGCGAGCAGCAGCGCCGCGCCGTCAACCTCGTCTGGACGGCTGCGGCGGATTACCGCTTTGAGCCGCGCTTTCTCGCTCTGCGCACGGACGGCGCGCCGGATTTCTATATGAACTGCGTCATCGGCTATGTGCACAAGTGGTTTGGCGACGACATGCCCGCGCGGCTGTTTGCCTCGTGGGCGGGCGATGTACGGCAGGCGATGCTCGACGACCTCGCGTGGCTCGCGCTCGAAAACGCCGCCTATGAACGGGAGCTGCCGCAGCGCCCGGCGCTTGAGGAGCTGCGCGCGGCGCACGCGGCGGAGTTCTTCTCAATGGAATACCAGCTCTCACGGCAGGAGTGGATGAACAAGAACCAGCTGGTCTATACGCTCCAGTCCGCCCGCTGGAAGGGTGTGCTCGGCGAGCGTCCGCCTGCGCTGAACCCGTGGGAGAAGAAGCTCGCCCGCGCCCTCGCCTGCCCCGGCACGCTCAGCGCCGACGAGCTGGAGCGGGCCATCCGCGATGCCTTCCGGACGTACCTGCAATTCGACGGCACCGTCCATAAAAAGACGCCCCTGCGCCTGCACTTTGACGAGCGCTGGGCGCCGCTTCTCACGAAGCTCCTCCCGACGGAGATCGTCCGCACGGACGATCTCGCCATCGGCCGCTCCGCCCACGCCGGGCAGGGCGGCATGGTCGAGGCGGCGAACGCCCTGCGCGCCCGCCTGCGCTCGAACGAGCGGGAGGAGACGGACCGCGATTACATCGAGAGCTGCTTCGGCCGCAGCATCTACGGCCCGCAGCAGCTCGCCCTCATCGAGCAGCAGCACTGCACCGGAAACCACCTCGGCTGCCACCTGTGGTTCACGCGCGGCACGCAGCCGGTCGACCGGCCGCGGGGCGCCGCGGCGGAGCATCTTGCCGAGCAGGCGGCGGAGCAGGCGCGGCTCAACCGCGCCGCCTACGCCAGGGACAGCGAACTCTATCAGAGCGCGCTGCTGCGCCTGACCGAGCAGATCCGCAACTGCATGCTTGTCCACCGCCAGCCGGACGCCGTCCCCGCGCGGCAGGGACAGCTCGACGGCGCGCGTGTCTGGCGTGAGCCGGTGCTGCGCGACGACCGGGTGTTCCTGCGCAGCGACGAGGATCCCAAGCCCGCCTTCACCGTCGACCTGCTGCTCGACGGGTCGGCCTCTCGCCTGCACTGTCAGGAGACGATCGCGGCGCAGGGGTACATCCTCGCAAAGAGCCTTGCCGCCTGCGGTATCGACGTCCGCGTGAGCAGCTTCTGCAGCCTGCGGGGCTACACGGTGCTGCGCATTCTGAAGGACTACGGCGACCGCGGCGGCGAGCGGCGCATCTTCGACTATTTCGCCGCCGGGTGGAGCCGGGACGGTCTGGCCCTGCGCGGGGCTGGGCAGCTCCTGCGCGCCGCCCCGGCGGATAAGCACCTGCTCATTCTCCTCACCGATGCCAGCCCCGATGACAGCCACAAGATTCCCCCTACCGGGAAGATCCCACTCAGCCGGGAGTACGACGGGCAGGCCGGTGTCAGCGACACCGCGGACGAGGTGCGCGCCCTGCGCCGCGGCGGCACGCGCGTCGCCGCCGTGTTCATGGGGGAGAGCGCGAACGTCCCCAACGCAAACGCTATCTACGGCCGCGACCTCGCGCGCATCCGCCGCATGGACCAGCTCGCCGCGGCGGCGGGCCGTCTCATTCAGGACGAGATCCGCGAGCTGGCCGACTGACAGATTTCTCTCACGAACGGAGGGTTTTCCACATGCAACGCTACCGCGCCGGGATCGACATCGGCTCCACTACCGTCAAGCTGGTGCTGCTCGATGCGTCCGGCCAGATTCTCTTCGGAAAATACAGGCGCCATCAGGCGCACACGCAGGAGACGCTCGCGGAGCTTCTGAGCGAGGCGCGCGAGACTGTGGGTGAGTGCATGCTGCGCATCCGCATCACCGGCTCCGGCTCCATCAACCTCGGCAAGGCGCTCGGCATTGAGTTTGTGCAGGAGGTCGTGGCCGTGGCCACAGCGCTGCAGCAGACCGCCCCGCAGACGGACGTCGCCATCGAGCTCGGCGGCGAGGACGCGAAGATCATCTACTTCACCGGCGGGCTCGAGGAGCGGATGAACGGCGTCTGCGCGGGCGGCACAGGCTCATTCATCGACCAGATGGCCGCCCTTTTGCAGACGGATGCGGCGGGGCTGAACCGCGAGGCCGAGCATTATCAGCAGATCTACCCCATCGCCGCGCGCTGCGGCGTGTTCGCCAAGACGGACATCCAGCCGCTTATCAACGAGGGCGCGACGCGCGCCGATCTCGCGGCGTCCATCTTTCAGGCGGTGGTGAACCAGACGATCTCCGGCCTTGCCTGCGGCAAGCCCATCCGCGGCTGCGTCGCGTTTCTCGGCGGGCCGCTGCACTTTCTGCCGGAGCTGAAAAAGGCGTTCATCCGCACGCTCGGCCTGACGGCGGAGACGACCGTCGATCCGGAGAACTCCCACCTCTTTGCCGCCATGGGTGCGGCGCTCGAGAGCGGGGAGTCGGACGACGTATCCATTGACACGTTGATTTCCCGGCTCGAACAGGGTGTCGCCGTCTCATTCGAGATGCCGCGCCTGCCCGCGCTGTTCCCGGATCGGGCGGCCTACGACGCGTTCTGCGCGCGGCACGCCCGCGCCACCGTCGCCAAGGGTGACCTCGCGGCCTACCGCGGCGAGTGCTTCCTCGGCATCGACGCGGGCTCCACCACGACGAAGCTCGCCCTCGTCGGCGAGCGCGGCGAGCTGCTCTATTCGTTCTACACCGGCAACAGCGGAAACCCCATCGAGGCCGCCAAGCGCGGTATCCGCGCGCTGCGCGACGCGCTCCCGGCGGGCGCGAAGATCGTCCGCTCCTGCTCCACGGGCTATGGCGAGGCGCTGCTCAAGTCGGCCTTCTCCCTCGACGAGGGTGAGGTGGAGACGATCGCACACTGCACCGCCGCCGCGTTTTTTGACCCGGCGGTCGATTGCGTGCTCGACATCGGCGGGCAGGACATGAAGTGCATCCGTCTCAAGGGCGGCGCGGTCGACAGCATCATGCTCAACGAGGCGTGCTCGTCCGGCTGCGGCTCGTTTATCGAGAACTTCGCCAACTCCCTCGGCTACACGGCGCAGGACTTCGCGCAGACGGCGCTCTTCGCTGGGCACCCCGTCGACCTCGGCACGCGCTGCACCGTGTTCATGAACTCCAACGTCAAGCAGGCACAGAAGGAGGGCGCGTCCGTCGCGGATATCTCCGCGGGCCTTGCCTATTCCGTCATCAAAAACGCGCTCTATAAGGTCATCAAGCTCTCCTCCGCCGAGGAGCTGGGACATCACATCGTCGTGCAGGGCGGGACGTTCCACAACCAGGCCGTCCTGCGCGCGTTCGAGAAGATCGCCGGGGCGGACGTCACCTGCCCGGACATCTCGGGCGTGATGGGCGCGTTCGGTGCGGCGCTCCTCGCCCGGCGGCACTACCGCGGGCAGGAGACGGCGATGCTCCCGCTCGATGAGATCCTCAATCTGACCTACAGCGCGAAGACCGCGCGCTGCGGCGGCTGCGAAAACCACTGCATGCTCACGGTCAACACCTTCGCCGGCGGGCGGCGGCACATCACGGGCAACCGCTGCGAAAAGCCCCTCGGCGCCGCGGGAAAAACCCACCCCGCGCCGAACATGCCCGCCTATAAGCGCCAAAGGCTCTTTGCCTATCCGCCGCTGGAGGAGGACGCCGCCCCGCGCGGCGTGCTGGGCATCCCGCGGGCACTGAACCTCTATGAAAACTACCCCTATTGGGCGACGTTTTTCCGGGAGCTGGGCTTCCGCGTGGTGCTCTCGCCGCTTTCCGACCGCAGGATCTATGAGCTGGGCATGGAGTCCATCCCGTCCGAGTCCGAGTGCTATCCCGCCAAGCTCACGCACGGGCATGTCCAGTGGCTCGTGAATCAGGGCATCCGCACGATCTTCCACCCCTGTGTGTTCTACGAGCATCAGGAGACGCCTGGCGCGCAGAACCACTTCAACTGTCCCATCGTCGTCTCGTACCCGGAGAACATCCGCAACAACGTCGAGGCCGTCGCGGACGGGGACGTGCGCTATATCCGCCCGTTTATCGCCTTCACCAGCGAGAAAACCGCCGCCGACCGGCTCGTCCGGCTCTGCCGCGACGAGTGGCAGATTCCCGAGCGCGAGGTGCGCGCCGCGGCGAGGGCCGCGTGGGACGAGCAGCAGCGCGCCAAGGCCGACATCCGCGCCGAGGGCGCGCGCCTGCTCGCACAGATGGAGCAAAGCGGCGGACGCGGCGTCGTGCTCGCGGGGCGGCCGTACCACGTCGACCCGGAGATCAACCACGGCATCCCCGAGCTCATCGCGTCCTTCGGACTGACGGTCTTTACCGAGGACAGCCTGCCCATCGACTTCACGCCCACGCGCCCGCTGCGCGTCGTGGACCAGTGGGTCTACCACTCGCGGCTCTACTCCGCGGCGGAGTTTGTCGCGCGGCGGAGGGATCTGGAGCTCATTCAGCTCAACTCCTTCGGCTGCGGGCTCGACGCCGTCACGACCGATCAGGTCGGCGAGCTGCTCGAGGGCGCGGGCAAGCTCTATACCCTGCTGAAAATCGACGAGGTGGCGAACCTCGGCGCGGTGCGCATCCGCATCCGGAGCCTCCTCTCCGCGATGGACATGCGCGCGGAGAAGCCCGCCCCCGCCACGGCGCCCGCCATCGGGCCGTACCGCCGTGCGGAGTATACCCCCGCCATGCAGCGCGCGGGCTATACGATCCTCGCGCCGCAGATGAGCCCCATCCACTTCGACGTGCTCGAGCCGGTGTTCCGGCGGCACGGATACCGCATGGTCGTGCTCGACAACGACAACCGCAGCGCCGTCGACATGGGGCTCAAGTACGTCAACAACGACGCCTGCTATCCCTCCATTACCGTCGTCGGACAGATCATGGACGCCGTTCTCTCCGGGAAGTACGACACGGATCGGCTCGCCATCATCATGACGCAGACCGGCGGCTGCTGCCGCGCGAGCAACTACGTCGCCTTCATCCGCCGCGCCCTCGTGAAGGCGGGCTATGCCCACATCCCGGTCATCTCGCTCAATGCCAACGGGATGGAGAAGAACGCGGGCTTCCGCCTGCCGCCGAAGCTGCTGCTCGACGCGGCGCGGGCGCTCGTGTACGGCGACCTCTTCATGCGATGCCTCTACCGTGTGCGGCCGTATGAAAAAACGCCCGGCTCCGCCGAGGTGCTGCATCAAAAGTGGAAGGACATCTGCGTCGATTCGCTCGTGAATCCGAAGAGCCCGTACCGCTATAAGGACGTCTGCCGCGGGATCGTGGAAGCGTTTGACACCTTTCCCATCGACGAGACGCTCCGCAAGCCGCGCGTCGGCGTCGTGGGCGAGATCCTCGTGAAGTATATGCCGCTCGCGAACAACCATCTCGTGGAGCTGCTCGAGCGTGAGGGCGCCGAGGCCGTCGTGCCGGATCTGCTGGACTTTTTCAACTACTGCGCCTTCGGTTCGCAGTATAAGGCCGAATATCTCGGCGCAAAGAAGTCCGCCGCCGCCGCCTCGCGCCTTGCTATCCGCCTGATCGCGGCGCTGCGAAAGCCCGCGACGGACGCGCTCGCGGCGAGCCGCCGCTTTGAGCCGCCCATGTCCATCTATCAGGTCGCCGAGATGACGAAGCCGTTCCTCTCCCTCGGGAACCAGTACGGCGAGGGATGGTTCCTGACGGGCGAGATGGTGGAGCTCATCACTCACGGTACGCCCAACATCGTCTGCATCCAGCCGTTTGCGTGTCTGCCGAACCATGTGGTCGGCAAGGGCGTCATCAAGGCGCTGAAGAAGGCGTATCCCGAGAGCAACATCGCGGCCGTGGACTATGATCCAGGCGCGAGCGAGGTCAACCAGCTCAACCGCATCAAGCTGATGCTCTCCGCGGCGAAGAAGAAACTCGACGCGCAGAGCGGTACATAATCTGTGAGCGCAGAGCGCCCCACACAGCCGTGCGGGGCGCTCTGCTGCGTCTGTTTGAGATTGGTGGGTGAAGCGGCTTGTTCTGCCTCTGGCGGGTTACTTTCTGTGCGCACAGAAAGTAACCCGCCGGAGGCTTCCCCGAAGCAAAAAAGAAGGACGTCCCTTTCGGAACGTCCTTCTTTCCATTACCACTCACTTTTCCAGCTGCGCCAGAATCCCCCGCAGGGCAATGGCGCGGTGGCTGACGGCGTTTTTCTCCGCCGGGGTCAGCTGCGCCGCGGTGCAGCCGTACTGCGGGAGGTAAAACAGCGGGTCGTACCCGAAGCCGTTTTCCCCCGCGGGGACGCGCGTTACCTCGCCGTAAAACCGCCCCTCCGCTTCCACACAGGTGCCGTCCGGGCGCGTGAGCACGATGGCGCAGGTGTAGTGCGCGCCGCGGTGCGTCTCGCCCGCGAGCTTTTCGAGCAGGAGACGGTTATTCGCCTCGTCATCGCCGTGCCGCCCGCAAAAGCGCGCCGAGAAGATACCGGGCGCGCCGTCGAGCGCGTCGACACAGATGCCGCTGTCGTCGGCCAGCGCGCAGCAGCCGGTCAGCTCCGTAATCTCGCGCGCCTTCTTGTGCGCGTTTTCCAGAAAACTCTGCCCGTCCTCGACCGTCTCGTGGTCGATCCCCGCCTCGCGCAGGGAGACGATCTCCTCGAAGTGACCGCCGAGGATTTCGCGGATCTCCACGAGCTTGTGGGCGTTGCTGCTCGCGATAATCAGCTTCATGCCGCGCCCCCGCTTAAAACAGGCCAGTGATGACGCCGTTTTCGTCGACGTCGATCCGCTCGGCGGCGGGCACCTTCGGCAGACCCGGCATCGTCATGATGTCGCCCGTCAGCGCGACGATGAAGCCCGCGCCCGCCGAGACCTTGACATTGCGGATCGTCACGGTGAAGTGCTCGGGCGCGCCGAGCTTCGCCGCGTCATCCGAGAAGCTGTACTGTGTCTTGGCCATGCAGACGGGAAGATTGCCGAAGCCCAGCGCCGTCAGGCGGTCGATCTGCTTGCGCGCGGCGGGGAGGACGGAGATGCCGTCGCCGCCGTAAATGCGCTGCACGATTGCGTTGATTTTGTCATCGATGCTGCCCTCGAGGGGATAGCTGTAGGAAAAGGCACTGCTGTCCTGATCGCACAGGCGGACAACCTCGCGCGCGAGATCCTCGCCGCCCTTGCCGCCCTCGGCCCAGACGGTCGAGAGCACGGTGTTCACGCCCAGCTCGCGGCACTTCTTGATGATGAAGTCAATCTCCGCATCCGTATCCGTCGGGAAGCGGTTCACCGCCACCACGCACGGCAGGTGATAGACCTGCGTGATGTTCTTCACATGGCGCAGCAGGTTCGGAATGCCGCGCTCCAGCGCGCCGAGATCCTCCGTCGAGAGCTCCTTTTTCGGCAGCCCGCCGTGCATCTTCAGCGCGCGCACCGTCGCGACCACCACGACGGCGGCGGGCGTCAGTCCCGCCGCGCGGCACTTGATGTCGAGGAACTTCTCCGCGCCGAGGTCGGCGCCGAAGCCCGCCTCCGTGACGGTGTAGTCGCCCATCTTCAGCGCCATCTTCGTCGCGATGACGGAGTTGCAGCCGTGCGCGATGTTCGCGAACGGGCCGCCGTGGACGAACGCGGGCGTCCCCTCAAGCGTCTGGACGAGGTTGGGCTTGATGGCGTCCTTGAGCAGGGCCGTCATCGCGCCCTGTGCGTGCAGCTGGCCGCAGGTAACCGGCTCGTCGCCGTAGGTATAGCCGACGATCATGCGCGACAGACGCTCCTTGAGGTCGGTGATGGACGTCGCAAGGCACAGCACGGCCATAATCTCGCTGGCGACCGTGATGTCAAATCCGTCCTCGCGCGGGGTACCGTTGACCTTGCCGCCGAGACCGTCGACGATGTTGCGCAGCTGGCGGTCGTTCATGTCAACGCAGCGCTTCCATGTGATGCGGCGGGGGTCGATGCCGAGGGTGTTGCCCTGCTGGATGTGGTTGTCGAGCATGGCGGCGAGGAGATTGTTCGCCGCGCCGATGGCGTGGAAGTCGCCGGTGAAGTGCAGGTTGATGTCTTCCATCGGCACGACCTGCGCCCAGCCGCCGCCGGCCGCGCCGCCCTTGATGCCGAACACCGGCCCGAGGGACGGCTCGCGCAGCGCGACTGTCACGTCCTTGCCGATCCGGCGCAGGCCGTCGGCGAGGCCGATCGTGGTCGTGGTCTTTCCCTCGCCGGCGGGGGTGGGGGTGATGGCCGTGACCAGAATGAGCTTGCCGTCCGGGCGCTTGCTCTCCCGCAGAAGGGAGAGGTCGATTTTTGCCTTGTAGCGGCCGTACTGTTCGAGGTATTTTTCATCGACGTGTGCGGTCACTGCGATCTCGGTGATAGGCTTCATGGCGCACTGCTGCGCGATTTCGATGTCCGTCATCATGGCTGGTGTCCTCCTTTTTCTCTCGTTGCGTGGGTAGGGGTAAGTGCCGTCCGCTCAGCGGAAATACCGTACGGCGGAGGTGAACATCTTCATGTCATATTCACCCGGCACGTTCTTGTACAGGCCCGCGCCCGTTCTCTCGGCGTGGCCCATCTTGCCGAACACGCGCCCGTCGGGAGAGGTGATGCCCTCCACCGCGAAGAGCGAGCCATTCGGATTAAAGTGTATATCATCGGTGGCCCTGCCGTCAAGGTCGACATACTGCGTGGCGATCTGACCGTTCGCGGCGAGCTGGCGGATGAGCGCCTCGTCCGCGAGGAAGCGGCCCTCGCCGTGGGAGATGGGTGCGCTGTACACGTCGCCGACCTGCGTCGCCGCGAGCCACGGGGAGCGGTTCGAGGCCACACGCACGCGCACGATGCGCGACTGGTGGCGCGCGATGGTGTTGAACGTCAGCGTGGGGCAGGAGGCATCGGTGTCGATGATGCGGCCGTAGGGCACAAGACCCAGCTTGATGAGCGCCTGGAAGCCGTTGCAGATGCCGCACATCAGGCCGTCGCGCCGCTCGAGCAGCGCCGTGACCTCCTCCTTAACCGCGGCGTTGCGGAAGAAGGCGGTAATGAACTTGCCGGAGCCGTCCGGCTCGTCGCCGCCGGAGAAGCCGCCGGGGATAAAGACCATCTGCGCGTCACGCAGCGCCCGTGCGAAGTGCTCCACGCTGCGGGCGATGCCGTCCGCGGTGCGGTTGTTGAGCACCATGATCTGCGCCTCGGCGCCTGCGTCGGTCATGGCGCGTGCGCTGTCGTATTCGCAGTTCGTGCCGGGGAAGACGGGGATCAGCACGCGCGGACGCGCCGTCTTGACGGCGGGCGCACGGCGATCCGCCTCCGGGGCGCTGAAGGTCTCCATGGGGATGTTCTCCGCGGGGGCCTGCGTCGGATAGACGTTCTCGAGCTTCTTTTCATAGAGCGCGAACAGCTCGCCGCAGGCGACGCTCTCGGCGCCGCGGGAGAAGGTTCCGTCCGCCGTCACATAGCCGAGGAGCGTCTCCTCCTCCACCTCGGGCAGCACCTCCAGCACGAACGCGCCGTACCGGTAGCCGAAGAGCGTCTCCAGCGGGAGGGACTCCTCGAAGCGGCAGCCGAAGCCGTTGCCGATGCACATCTTCAGCGCGGCCTCCGCCGCGCCGCCAAAGCCCGGCGTATAGGCCGCGACGGCCTTGCCGGAGGAGAGCAGCGCGTGAACGGTTTCATACACCGCGAGCAGCGACGCCGTCTCGGGCAGACCGTCCGCGCCGTAGGCCGGGGCGAGCAGCACCAGCTTGTCGCCCGCGCGCTTGCACTCGTTGGAGACGATCGCGCCGGTCTTCTCCGTCGTCACGGCGAAGGACACAAGCGTCGGGGGAACGTCCATCTGCTCGAACGAGCCGCTCATGGAGTCCTTGCCGCCCACGGCGCCGATGCCGAGCGCCATCTGCGCGGCGAACGCGCCCAGCAGCGCCGCGAGGGGCTTGCCCCAGCGGGCGGGCTCGCGCCGCAGCCGCTCGAAATACTCCTGGAACGTCAGATAGACGTCCTCAAACGCCGCGCCGGTGGCGATGAGCTTGCTCACGCTTTCGATCACGGCGAGATAGGCCCCACGGTAGGGATCCTTCTCGGAGATATAGGGATTATAGCCCCAGGACATGAGCGAGCAGTCATCCGTGTGGCCGCGCTCGATGGAAATTTTCTGTACCATCGCCTGCACGGGCGTGCGCTGGTCACGTCCGCCGAACGGCATGAGCACCGTGCCCGCGCCGATGGTGGAGTCGAACCGCTCGGAGAGCCCCTGCCGCGAGCAGACGTTCAGATCCTGCGCCAGATCGCGGAGGCCGCCGCCGAAGTCCGCGGGGATGGTCTTATCGAAGGACTGCGGTTTTTCGACGAGGACGTCGATGTGCTTTTCCGCACCGTTGGAGCTGAGGAAGGCACGGCTGACGTCCACGATCGTCCTGCCATTCCAGTGCATGACAAGGCGCGGACTCTCCGTCACGCGCGCGACGATCGTCGCCTCGAGGTTCTCGCCGTCGGCGAGGGCGAGGAAGCGCCCGGCGTCCTCCGCCGCGACCACGACGGCCATGCGCTCCTGCGATTCACTGATCGCGAGCTCCGTGCCGTCGAGGCCCTCATACTTCTTTGGTACCGCGTTGAGGTCGATGTCCAGCCCGTCGGCCAGCTCGCCGATGGCGACGGACACACCGCCCGCGCCGAAGTCGTTGCAGCGCTTGATCATGCGGCAGGCCTCGGCGTTGCGAAACAGGCGCTGGAGCTTGCGCTCCTCGGGGGCGTTGCCCTTCTGCACCTCCGCACCGCAGCTCTCGAGCGACTGCACCGTGTGCGACTTGGACGCGCCCGTTGCGCCGCCGCAGCCGTCGCGGCCCGTGCGCCCGCCGAGCAGGATCACGACGTCGCCGCTCTGAGGCCGCTCGCGGCGGACATTGGCCGCCGGGGCCGCGGCGATGACCGCGCCGATCTCCATGCGCTTGGCCGCGTAGCCGGGGTGATAGAGCTCATCGACGATGCCGGTGGCAAGGCCGATCTGGTTGCCGTAGGAGGCATAGCCCGCGGCGGCGGTCTGGCAGATTGTCCGCTGGGGGAGTTTGCCGGGGAGCGTCTCGCTCACGGGCTGCAGGGGGCTGGCCGCGCCCGTCAGGCGCATCGCGCCGTAGACATATGAGCGGCCGGAGAGCGGGTCGCGGATCGCGCCGCCGATGCAGGTGGCCGCACCGCCGAAGGGCTCGATCTCCGTGGGGTGGTTGTGCGTCTCGTTCTTGAACAGCAGCAGCCACGGCTCGGCCTTTCCGTCGACCTCGACGGTGATCTTCACCGTGCAGGCGTTGATCTCCTCGGACTCGTCGAGCTTGTCGAGCTTGCCGGTCTTGCGCAGGTACTTCACCGCGAGCGTTGCCACGTCCATGAGGTTCACGGGCTTTGTGCGGCCGAGCTGCTCACGCGTTCTGAGATAGTCCTGATACGTCTTCTCCGCCAGCGGATCCTCGAAGGTCACGCAGTCGAGTGTGGTGGAGAACGTCGTGTGGCGGCAGTGGTCGGACCAGTAGGTGTCGATCATGCGCAGCTCCGTGATGGTCGGGTCGCGCTGCTCCGTCCGGAAATAGTCCCGGCAGAAGCGGATGTCGTCGAGATCCATCGCAAGGCCGCGCTCTTCGATCAGCTGCGCGAGTTCCTCGTCGCTGCGGGCGCAAAAGCCCGTGAGTGTCTCGACCTCCGTGGGAATCTCATAGCGGATCTCCAGCGTCTCGGGCAGCGCCAGCGACGCCTCGCGCGAGTCGACGGGGTTGATGACGTACTTTTTGACGGCCGCAAGCTCCGCGTCCGTCAGCGCACCGTAGAGCAGGTACACGCGCGCCGTGCGCACGTCTGGCCGCTCGCCCTGCGAGATGATCTGGATGCACTGCGCGGCAGAGTCTGCCCGCTGGTCGAACTGGCCGGGCAGATACTCCACGGCGAACACGCTCGCCCCGTCCGTGTCGGCCTCGCGCGTGACGAGGTCGACCTGCGGCTCGGAGAACACCGTCTTCACGGCGTAGTCAAACAGCTCCGGCGTGATGTGCTCCACGTCATAGCGGTTCAGGATGCGCACCCGCTCGAGGTGCTCCACGCCGGGCAGCTGCTTGGCCTCGCTCAGCAGGCTGCGCGCGTCATTGGCCAGCTCCGGCTTTTTTTCAACAAATACACGGTATACCATGTTACTTTTCCTCCCTGAGCGCCTGCAGCGCGCGTGCGCCGATGTCGCGGCGGTAATATGCGTTTTCAAAGTGGACGTGCCCGACGCGCTCATAGGCAGCCTGCACGGCCTGCCCGAGCGTCGGCTGCACGGCGGTGACGCCCGCCACGCGTCCGCCGGAGGTGACGAGCACCCCGTCCTCGCGCAGCTTCGCGCCGGCGACGAATGTGTGCGCCGCGGCGTCGGCATCCATCGTGAGCGGGAAGCCTGTCTCGTAGCTCTGCGGATAGCCCTGCGAGGCCATGACGACGCAGCAGCACGCGCTCCCGGTCTTGAAGCGTACGGGCGTATCCTTCAGGGTGCCGTTCGTCGTCGCCTGCATGACGGTAAGCAGGTCGCTCTCGAGCAGGGGGAGAACCACCTGCGTCTCGGGGTCGCCGAAGCGGCAGTTATATTCGATGACTTTCGGGCCGTCCGGTGTCAGCATCAGGCCAAAGTACAGGCAGCCGCGGAACGTGCGCCCCTCGGCGCGCATGGCGCGGATCGTCGGGAGAAAGATCTTCTCCATGCACTCGGCCGCGATCTCGTCGGTATAGAACGGGTTCGGCGCGATCGTGCCCATGCCGCCGGTGTTAAGACCCTCGTCGCCGTCGAGCGCGCGCTTGTGGTCCATGGAGGAGACCATCGGCACGAGCGTCTCGCCGTCCGTGAACGACAGCACCGACACCTCCGGCCCCGTCAGGAACTCCTCGATCACAACGTGGCGGCCGCTCTCGCCGAAGCGCCCGTCGCGCATCATGGAGACAACAGCCTCCTTCGCCTCCTCGCGGCTCTGCGCGATGATAACGCCCTTGCCGAGGGCGAGACCGTCCGCCTTCACGACGACCGGCACGGGGGCCGTGTCGAGATACGCAAGCGCCGCGTCCATGTCGTCGAACGTCTCATAGGCCGCCGTGGGGATGCCGTATTTCTTCATGAGATGCTTGGAAAAGACCTTGCTGCCCTCGATGATGGCCGCCGCGCGGTTCGGGCCGAAGCACGGGATACCTGCCGCCGTCAGCGCGTCCACCGCGCCAAGCACCAGCGGATCGTCCGGCGCGACCACGGCATAGTCGACCTGCTCGCGCTGCGCGAGGGCGACCAGCCCGTCAATATCCTTCGCCCCGACCGGCACGCACACCGCGTCGGCGGCGATGCCGCCGTTGCCGGGCGCGGCAATGATCTGTGTCACGGAGGGGTTCTCCTTCAGCTTTTTGATGATGGCGTGCTCGCGCCCGCCGCCGCCTACAACCAGAAGCTTCATTCCGGCACTCCTTTCGCTCTGTCCGTTAATGGTGGAACAGCCGCAGACCCGTAAAGGCCATGACCATTCCGTACTTGTCGCAGCAGTCGATCACCGCGTCGTCGCGGATGGAGCCACCGGGCTGGGCGATGTAGCGCACGCCGCTGCGGTGCGCGCGCTCGATGTTGTCGCTGAAGGGGAAGAACGCGTCCGAGCCCAGCGCCACGCCGTCGATTCCGGCGAGATAGGCCGCGGCCTCCTCGGCCGTCAGCGGCTCGGGGCGGGTCTGGAAGTACTTCTGCCAGATGCCCTCGGCGCAGACGTCCTCCTCGTTCTTGTTGATATAGCCGTCGATGACGTTGTCGCGCTCGGCGCGGCCGAGCTGCGGCAGGAACGGCAGGTTGAGCACCTTGTCGCACTGGCGCAGGTGCCAGGTGTCGGCCTTGCCGCCGGCAAGGCGCGTGCAGTGGATGCGGGACTGCTGCCCCGCACCGACGCCGATGGCCTGTCCGTCCACGGCGTAGCACACGGAGTTCGACTGGGTATATTTCAGCGTGATGAGCGCGACGAGCAGGTCGCGCTTGGCGCTTGCGGGCAGGTCGGTGTTCTTCGTCACGAGCTTTTCAAGGAGCGCCTCGTCGATGCGGCAGTTGTTGTGCCCCTGCTCGAACGTCACACCGAATACCTGCTTGCATTCGAGCGCGGCGGGCTCATAGTCGGGGTCAACCTGCACGATGTTGTAGCTGCCTTTGCGCTTGGCGCGCAGAATCTCGAGCGCCTCCGGCTCATAGCCCGGGGCGATGATGCCGTCGGACACCTCGCGCTTGATGAGCTTCGCCGTCGTCACGTCGCATACGTCCGACAGGGCGATCCAGTCGCCGAAGGAGCTCATGCGGTCCGTGCCGCGGGCGCGGGCATAGGCGCAGGCGAGGGGCGAGTCGTCCAGCCCCTCAATGTCCGAGACAAAGCAGGCGCGCTTGAGCTTTTCCGGCAGCGGCAGACCCAGCGCCGCGCTCGTGGGGCTGACGTGCTTGAACGAGGCCGCACAGGGCAGCCCCGTCGCCGCGCGCAGCTCGCGCACGAGCTGCCACGAGTTGAACGCGTCGAGAAAGTTGATATATCCCGGACGGCCGCAGAGAATCTGCACCGGCAGCTCCGCACCGCCCTCCATATAGATGCGGGCGGGCTTCTGGTTGGGGTTGCAGCCGTATTTCAGTTCAAATTCCTTCATGAATGACTCTCCTTTCCGATGTTAAACGCGCAGCTCCGCATGAATCTCGCCGCCGCTGTAGCGGTCGAGGATGGGCTGCGCCACGCCGCGCAGGAACTCCTCCACCTGCGAGACGCTGCGCCCGATATAGAGCGCCGGGTCGAGTTGGGAGACGATCTCCTCGCGGCTGAGCGGGAAGAGTGGGTCAGCCGCGATGCGGTCAATGAGGTCATTCGCCCCGCCCTCGAGCTTGACGCGCCGCGCCGCCGCGTGCGAGTGGACGCGCAGCGCCTCGTGCAGCTCCTGACGGTTGCCGCCGCGCTTGACGCTCTCCATCATGATGTTCTCGGTCGCCATGAAGGGGAGCTTTTCCATCACGCGGCGTGTCACGACGCGGTCGTAGACGACGAGCCCCTGCGTGATGTTGATGTAGATGTTCAGAATGGCGTCCACGGCCAGAAAGGCCTCGGAGACCGAGATGCGCTTGTTCGCACTGTCGTCGAGCGTGCGCTCGAACCACTGGGTGCCGGCGGTCATGGCCGGGTTGATGCTGTCGGCGATGACGTAGCGCGCGAGCGACGAGATGCGCTCGCTGCGCATGGGGTTGCGCTTGTAGGGCATGGCGCTCGAGCCGATCTGGTGCGCCTCGAACGGCTCCTCCATCTCCTCGAACGACTGCAGCAGGCGCAGGTCGTTGGAGAATTTATAGGCGCTCTGGGCAAAGCCGGAGAGCACCGAGAGAAAATATGCGTCGACCTTGCGCGAATACGTCTGGCCGGAGACGGGGACGCAGGCGGCAAAGCCCATCTCCCCGGCGATGAGCTGCTCGAGACGGCACACCTTCTCCTCGTCGCCCGCGAACAGCTCCATGAAGCTCGCCTGCGTGCCGGTGGTGCCCTTGCTGCCGAGCAGGCGCAGCCGCCCAAGCTGGAACTCAAGGTTTTCGATGTCCTGCGTCAGCTCGTACATCCAGAGCGTCGCGCGCTTGCCGACGGTCGTGAGCTGCGCGGGCTGAAGGTGGGTATAGGCAAGGCACGGCAGCGCCTTGTACTGTTCGGCGAACGCCGCGAGGTTGCGCAGCACCTGCGCCGCCTTGCGCAGCACGAGCTGCGACGCTTCACGCAGGATAATGACGTCCGTGTTGTCGCCGACGTAGCAGCTCGTCGCGCCGAGGTGAATGATCGGCTCGGCCTTGGGGCACTGCTTGCCGAAGGCGTAGACGTGCGCCATCACGTCGTGGCGCACCTCGCGCTCGCGCGCTTCGGCTGTGGCGTAGTCGATGTCGTCCTTGTGCGCTTCCATCTCGGCGATCTGCTCGTCCGTGATGTCGAGCCCCAGCGCCTGCTCGGCGCGCGCCAGCGCGATCCAGAGCCGCCGCCAGGTACGGAACTTGAAGTTTTCGGAGAAGATATGCTGCATCTCGGCGCTTGCGTAGCGCGTGGAGAGGGGGGAGATGTAGCTGTCCTTGTTATTCGCCACGGCGCGCACCTCCCAGAGCGTTCTTGTTGATCAGGCGGCGCTCGGTGCGGCCGCTCTCCAGATCCACCATCCGTACATAGAGCGAGATGCGGTTTTCCTCGTTGAGGCTCTCCCACAGCTGCTGCGTCAGCTCGTCGATGTCCTGGGGGATGGCCATGCGCTCGGGCTCGCCCTGAAACGTCGGGAGGGGGTTGCCGTCGCCGACGTAGGTGTGCAGGAAGTGCCCCACGCCCGGCAGCGCCGGGTAGCAGAAGTGGTAGCGGCTGCAGGCGCTGCCCGCGGCGTCCGCGCTCTTGAGAATGCTCATCTCATAGCGGAAGTCCCTGCCGACGAAGGTGACCATGCCGCTGATGCGGGGGGTGAAGTTCGGCGCGTCCGGCTCGAAGCAGCGGCTCTCGAGCGCCTCTTCAAAGCTCTGGCCGCGCGCGAGACCCTCGCAGATGGTGTCGGTCTGGTCGCCGTTGGTCACGATGAGGTGGCCGCCCATGCGGCGCACCGCCGCGTAGATGATGAGCGACGGATCCTCGACCTTCGACTCGTCGAAGGGACGGGTGTAGACCG
Organism: uncultured Eubacteriales bacterium; assembly: GCA_900552475.1. Taxonomy (GTDB): domain Bacteria; phylum Bacillota; class Clostridia; order Oscillospirales; family Oscillospiraceae; genus Vescimonas. Next base: position 57,348 of record USAC01000003.1, read on the forward strand.
TGCCGCCGTCCTCGGTGAAGATGCGGTTGCGGCTGTTGGCGCTGCGCCCCATGATGAAATAGGCCACGGCGGCCTTTTTGCCATCCGGGGTCTTGCCGATGACGATGCCGCGGCCGGCATAGCTGTTGCCCGCGAGCAGCTCACGCGGGGTTTTCAGTTCGTAGACGTTCATGCCCTGCTCCCTTCTTTTTCTGCCTGCAGCCGCGCGGCGACCATCTCCGCCGCCTGCGGCAGCAGGATCCATTCGGCCTGCTCCATCACGCGCCGCTGCAGCGTCTGCGGCGTGTCGTCCGGCAGCACCTCCACCGCCTTCTGCAGCAGAATCCGGCCGCCGTCCGGAATTTCATTGACATAGTGTACCGTCGCGCCCGTCACCTTCACGCCGCGCGTGAGCGCGGCCTCGTGGACATGCAGGCCATAGAAGCCCTTGCCGCAGAAGGCGGGGATCAGCGACGGGTGGACGTTGAGGATGCGCTCGGGCCACTCGGCCGTGAACGCCTCGCTCAGGATGCTCATAAAGCCGGCGAGGATGATCATCTCCGCGCCGCTCTCGCGCAGCGCCCGGCGCAGCGCATCCTCAAAGGCCTCCTGACTGCCGCAGGCGCGCCGCTCGACGACGACGCTCTTTACGCCCGCGCGCGCCGCGCGCTCGAGGGCATAGGCCTTGGGATTGCTCGCCGCGACGAGGACGATCTCACCGCTCGGGATCTTTCCGGCCGCCTGCGCGTCGAGCAGCGCCTGCAGGTTCGTTCCGCCGCCGGAGACGAACACGGCGATCCGTGTTTTCAGCATAGAACCACCTTTTCTTCGCCCTCGGTGATCTCGCCGATGACATAGGCGTCCTCGCCGTTTGCGCGGAGGATCTCCAGCGCGCGCTGCGCGTCCTCCGCCGCGACGACCACGCTCATGCCGACGCCCATGTTGAAGGTGTTGAACATGTCACGCTCGGGGATACCGCCCGCGCGGGCGATCAGGTCGAACACCGGCAGCACGCGCACGGCGCTGCGCGTAATGCGCGCACAGAGACCGTCGGGGATGCTGCGGGGGATATTCTCATAGAAGCCGCCGCCCGTGATGTGGGACACACCCTTCACGCGCACGGCGTCAAAGAGGGCGAGCATGGGCTTTACATAGATCTTCGTCGGGGCGAGCAGCGCCTCGCCGAGACTCCGGCCGCCGAGCTCCGCGCGGGGGCTCCTGAGGTCGGCGTGCTCGACGTCAAAGACCTTGCGCACGAGGGAAAAGCCATTGGAGTGGACGCCGCTCGAGGGCAGCGCGATCACGACGTCGCCGGGGCGCATGGTCGTCTTATCGAGGATCTTCGCCTTGTCGACGACGCCCACGGCAAAGCCCGCGAGGTCGTACTCGTCCGCGGGGTAGAAGCCCGGCATCTCCGCCGTCTCGCCGCCGATGAGCGCCGCGCCGCTCTGCACGCAGCCCTCGGCCACGCCGCTGACGATCTCGGCGATGCGCTCGGGGACGTTCTTGCCGCAGGCGATGTAGTCCAGAAACAGCAGGGGCTTCGCGCCGCAGCAGATGATGTCGTTGACGCACATGGCCACGCAGTCGATGCCGATGGTGTCGTGCTTGTCCATGAGGAAGGCGAGCTTCAGCTTCGTGCCGACGCCGTCCGTGCCGCTGACGAGCACGGGGTGCTCGATGCCGGTCGTGTCCAGCTCAAACAGACCGCCGAAGCCGCCGATGTCGGAACAGACGCCCGCGGTCATAGTGCGCGCGATGTGGCTTTTCATCAGCTCAACGGCCCGGTATCCGGCGGTGATGTCCACCCCGGCGGCCGCGTAGCTCTCCGAGCGGGAATTATGATTCATGGGAAGTACCCTTGCCTTTCGAAATTTTTTCTTCAAAACGGTTCTTGTGCGTCTCGCTGGGGATTTCCGTGGGATAGGCCCCGTCGAAGCACGCCGTACAGTAGCCCTTGCCGTTGACGCCGCAGGCCAGACGCTTTGCGCTCTCGACGCTCAGATAGCCCAGAGAGTCCGCACCGATGATTCTGCTGATCTCCTCCACGCTGTGGTGGCAGGCGATCAGGTGCTCGCGCGAGTCGATGTCCGTGCCGTAGTAGCAGGGGTTGAGGAACGGCGGCGCGGAGATGCGCATGTGGATCTCCGTGGCCCCCGCCGAACGCAGGAGCTTCACGATCCGCGCGCTCGTCGTTCCGCGGACGATCGAGTCGTCGATCAGCACGACGCGTTTGCCGCGCACGACATCGGAGATGGGGTTGAGCTTGATGCGCACCTTGTCCTCGCGGCTCTTCTGACCGGGGGCGATGAAGGTGCGGCCGATATACTTGTTCTTGATGAAGCCGATCTCATAGGGGATGCCGGACTGGCGCGAATAGCCGATGGCCGCGTCGAGGCCGGAATCCGGCACGCCGATGACGACGTCCGCCTGCACGGGGTGCTCGAGCGCGAGGAACGACCCCGCGCGCACGCGTGCCGTGTGTACCTGACAGCCGTCGATCACGGAGTCGGGGCGGGCGAAGTAGATATACTCGAACACGCACAGCGACTGCGGCTGCTTTTCACAGTGGTCGCGGATGCTGCGTACGCCCTGCCTGTCAAAGACGAGGATCTCGCCCGGCTCAATGTCGCGGATGAAGGCCGCGCCCACCGCATCGAGCGCGCAGGACTCGGAGGCGATGACGTACCGGCCGTCCGCCGTCTGCCCGTAGCAGAGCGGGCGGAAGCCGTGCTCAACGCGGGGGGGGCTGCGCGTGCAGGGGGGCTTCGAGGGCTTCTTCGTCACGGACTACACGGGCATCTACGAGATGATCGCGCAGGGTCTGGGCGATCTGAAAGAGGTGTCGGCGCGCGCCGTCGAGGCGGGTGTCGACATGGACATGGTGAGCGAGGGTTACCTGGGAACCTTGCAGCAGTCGCTCGAAGAGGGGCGTATCCCGCTGTCCGACATCGAC
>USAC01000004.1 GCA_900552475.1 uncultured Eubacteriales bacterium
TGGCCGGGATCGGGCTGGCCGGGATCGGGCTGGCCGGGATCGGGCTGGCCGGGATCGGGCTGGCCGGGATCGGGCTGACCGGGATCGGGCAGCGTGCGCACATAGCCGCAGACGTCACAGGTGGTATCCTGGTCATTGGAGTAGATGTGATCGCCGTAGCCGTCCTTTTCGGCAGCGTCGGTGATGGAGCAGCCGTCGGCCGTGCATTCATGCCAGTGGTGCTCACCGTCGGCCGACCAGACGTCGGACCAGACGTGCACATGATCGAGGGGCTTGTCGGCGTCACTGTACATGCGCCAGAGCTGCGTTCCGTAATAGGGGTTCGCGGTGCCAAGGAACACGCCCTGCTCGGTAGAGGTGATGCAGCGCAGGCCGTGGTTTGCAGCATCGCCGAAACCGTCGCTGGTGATGACGTCGAAGTTAACACCATCTTTGGAAACCAGCAGGTCAAAACCGGGGTCGCTCTTCTGGGAGTAGTAGTTGCAGCCGAAGTAGTAAACAAAGTTGTGGATAGTTTCATCGTAAACGACGGTGTCGTAGACTTTGAAGATCTCATCAAGCATTGCCTTGATGCGTTCCTTCATCGTGTTCACGAAGTTGAGCTTATCCTTCCAGCTCATGGTGGAAATGGAAGCCTCAGAAACATCCTCAGCGAGGAGCTGTGCGGTTGCTTCCGGATTCTCGACGGCGAACTTAACCGCGTCAGTCAGGCTCAGATTGTCAAGAATGCCATAAACCTTGGCCTTGAATGCCTCATAGTCAGAGAGCATCTGACGGTAATCCGGCACAGGGTTCTTGTCAGCGGACATATCCGTTGCAAAACCGGCGAGCTCCTGAATCAGCTGGAGCGTATAATCGGAGAAGACGGTCTTGTTCAGGAACCACTGGAAGAGCACGTTGTCGCTGTATTCACCCAGCGCTCTATTCAGAGCCTTATGCAGTTCATCAGCACGACCGCGGATATCATCGTACTCCATGTCACGAAGCTGACCATCCGTGATCTGGGTGAACTTATAGGTTATAGTGGCGGTATCATAGGTGCCAATGTATAACTCACCATTGTGCTCGCCCATGCGCCAGACATACTGGTTGGAGTTGTTACCGAGACCCGCACCGAGGTTGCCGATGGGGCCGTTGGGGAAATAGGGGTTGTCGTTCTTGCCGGCCACCTGCTCAAAGTTCTCGTTCGCGTCCATGCGATAGAGATAGATGGAGTGGTCGAGGTCGTTGTACAGCGGTTCGAAGTTGCCGGTGGCGGGAACTTCTGCAAGGTCGAGCATGGGGTCGTTATAGGTGCCCATATACAGGTAACCATTGTAAACCCACAGGTTGCAGGACATGGAGTAATCGATGCCGAAACCGTAGCCATACTTGCTGCCGGGCTTGTCACCAATGATCTGCTTCCAAGTGAAGTTGCCATTGCTGTCCTTGTCGCCGCGGTACATGGCAAAGCCCTGCTTGTTGATCTTGCCGTCGATGTTCTTATCCGTCACGACGGTAACATACAGGTGGCCGTTATACTCGATGATATCCCAGATACCGCCGCCGTTGAGGCCGTCGTTGCTCATGACGGCAGGGAGATTATCGAAGTCGTCCTGATCAGCGATAACACGCCATTTACTCAGGTCAGCACTGGGGTTGCTGCTGGCAACGATGATGCCGCCGGGAGTCTTGTTGCCATCATAGTCATCCGTAGCGAGGCACATGAGAATCTCGCCGTCATAGACGATCAGACCATGCACGCCGCTGGCAACAGCGCGGTTGAAACGGTTGTTGTAGTAGGCGATCTGAGCCTCGTTCGTATAGGGGTCTACCTCGACCAGCGTAGCTGTGGGCTTGCCCATGCTGACAAAGTAGAGCTTGTCATTAAAACGGCAAACCATGCGATAGCCAGCCAGACCGTTGAAACCGGGAAGACCGGGGTAGCCCACGAAAATATTGGGATAGTCCTTACGGATGTCGCTCTCGCGGAAGACGACCTTTGCTTCGAACGTCGTCTTGTTTACGGCGATGATGACGGGATCCCAGCCGGAGGAATACGTCTCGTCGAAGGTGCCAACGCCGAACACGCTGCGCACGATCTCAGCCGCCATTTCCTTGGTGTCGGTATCAGCGCGCAGCTTGCCATCTTTTACCATACCGTTAAGGGTCGTCTGTACGTTGAGGTGGTACTGATGCCATGTGGCATTGGCGCAGGTGCCAATATAAATGTAATCGCTGTCCTCGCCGCCGTCCGCCATGGACCAGGAGTAACTGTTGCTACGGTCCTGATCCTTGCCGGAGAGAATAGCGTCGACCTCGCCCGCACCCAGCGTGGGGTGGGAGACCTTGTCGATGGTATAGCCGCCATTGGAGTAGACGCCCTGCTCGAGCGGGGTGTAGCTGATGTTTCCACTGTCATCCCGGACAACAGCGGCGGTGGCACTGGCGATCAGGCTGACTGCCATCACTGCGACCAGCACCAGGGCCAAAAGCGACTTGGAAAACTTGCGCATACGTGGATCATCTCCTGTTATATAATAATCTTTTAATAATCTTTCTCTTCCCCCCGTCGGAGACTCCGCCGGCGGATAATGTATATAAGTCTATCATGAAATTTGATGTGTTGCAAGAGAAATCGGTGAACACGCTAATTTTCCACAAAATAACCAAAAATATATTATACAATTTGTGCCATTTTACGTCATGCGCGCTGAGAGCCTCCGGAAATACACGGCAAAACGGAAACTGGTCGTTTATTTTTCACTTTCCGCTGGCGATGCGAGCTCACGCAGGTAGCTCTTTCCGTCCTTGAGGAAACTCGCGGCGATCAGGAGGATGACGATGGCGATCGGCCCGGCGGCGACGATACTGACGGACTGAAGATTGCTCATGGAGCTCTCCGCGAACAGCAGCGCGATCGGCAGGAGGATCAGCAGGATACACCACATGAGCTGAATGGCCTTGTGCGGCAGCTCGCCGTCTTTGAGCGTGTGGTAGCTGTAGCACGAGGCGGTGAGGGCGATGGAGTCGAACGACGTCGCGTAGAACGCGATCATCGTCACGAGCACGGCGACCATGATGACCGGCGCGCCGGGCAGCGTTTTGATGATGCCGACGATCATGCCGTAGAGGTCGCCCGTCTCGGCGTACTGGCGGATGAAGTCCGCGCGGCCCGTGACCTGCATGCCCATGGAGTAGTTGCCGAGGATGATGAAGCTGATGATCGTGGAGCCGACGCCGAAAGCGTACCCGCCGAGGATCGTCTGGCGCACGGTGCGCCCGCGGGAGATACTGCCGATGAAAAACGGCGCGGCCACACACCAGACCATCCAGTACGCCCAGTAGTAGATCGTCCAGTTCTGCGGGAAGTTTGAGGTGCGCAGTGGGTCGGTGAAGGTGGACAGGCCGATGAAATTCTGCACCATACGCCCGAGAGAGGTAAAGCCCGTCTCAATGATATAGCGCGTCTCACCGCCGAAGAGCAGCACGAACGCCAGCAGCCCGAAAAACAGATAGATGCAGACCTTCGCGAGGATGCCGATCCCCTTGAACCCGTGCAGCAGCGAATAGGTATATACCGCGCACGTCAGCAGGAGGATGACGATGTTCACCGCCGTCTGGCTCACCGTGAAGTGCAGGAGGTCACCGAGGATGGCCGCCATGAGCGGTGTCGCGACGCTAAAGGTCGTCGCCGTGCCGGCCAGCAGCGCGAACACCGCCAGCAGGTCGATGATGCGCCCGGCCAGACCGTCCGTGTGCCGCCCGAGGATGGGACGGCAGGCCTCGGAATACTTCTGGCGGCTGCACTTGCGGACATGGAGCATGAAGCCGAACGCCACGGCCAGCACCAGATAAAAGCCCCACGGGATGAAGCTCCAGTGGAACAGCGGGAACACGCCCGCCCAGTCCTGCACGCTCCCGAGCTCCGCGATGTGCGGGTCGGAGGCATAGAGCACCCACTCCGAAAACGAGTAGAACAGGATATCCGCCGCGAGGCCGCAGGTGAACATCATGCAGCCCCACGCAAAGAATGAATATTTCGGCTTTTCGCCCGGCTCGCCGAGCACGATCGAGCCGTATTTCGACGCGGCGATGTAGATCGACAGCAGGAAGATGCCCAGCCCGATCACGAGGTAGTAGGTGCCGAGCGTGTCGCCGAAGAAGAACCGGATCCGGCCCAGCACGGCGTTGGACTGCTCCGGGGCGAAGAAGAAGAGCACGCACAGCGTCACCACAATCCCGAGCGGCAGCAGCGTGATCATCCAGTCGATCTGGCCTCTTGTCTGTTTCTTGTTCATTCCGTATTTCCTCCCTTGACGGGCTTACAGCCCGAGCCGCTTACGTTCGCGGCAGACAATCTGATAGTATTCCTTTGCATATTGATACTGGCGCAGGGAGTATTCGCCGAACTCCACGCCGAGCATGCGCTTATACTCGCACCAGTTGCTCCACAGCAGCCCGCAGGCCGCGATATAGCCGTAAATCTTCACCCGCACGGCGTCCGCGCAGCCCTCGGGGAAGTACAGGTCAATCAGCCGGTCGACCTGCGCCCGGTCATAGAACGCATAGATGCAGAACATGGCGATGTCGATGTGCGGATCCTGCATCCCGGCGTATTCCCAGTCGATGAGCCGGATGCTCTCGCCGCCCTCACCGGGGACGAAGAGAAAGTTATCGGGCACGGCGTCGATGTGCGTGAGCACCGGCGGCAGGGCGAGCGACGCAAGGAACGGCCGCAGGCTCCGGATATGCGCGGAGGTCGCGGCGTGGTCGCGGTAGGCCGAGGGCGCGCCGTGCCAGAGCGACTGGTAAAAGTCGATCCGCCCGAAGATGTCGAACGTGTGGCCGACGGCGAGCTTCTGCTCGTGGAAGGCGCGCAGGTGCGCCATGCAGCGGCGCACATCCTCCTCGCGCAGCGGGTCGCACACGCGCGCACCCTCGAGAAAGGCCGAGATCTTATAGCCGTTTTCCGGATTGATATAAAGAACGTCATCGCTGATGCCGCGGCCGGCGAGCGCGGCATAGACGTCCGCCTCCTCGCGGCGGTTGATGAGCTCCTGCGTCCCCTCACCGGGGATGCGCATGATATAGTGCCCGCCGCGGCAGCGGAAGAGGAACGACCGGTTCGTCATGCCCTTTTTGAGCATGCGGATCTCCGTGATCTCCGCCGGTTCGGTATGAAGCGCGGCGCAGATGATGTCGATGGCGTCGGTGCGCAGGTGCTCGGCGTCGCTGTCGACCTCGCGCAGCTGCTCATAGGTGTTGATCTCCGCGACGCTCTCCACCGGGACAACGCGCGCCGCGACGGGGATGCGCCTCCCGACGGGCAGCGCCGCCTCCCAGAAGTCGCCGTCGTGGCGCGGGGAGCGGCAGCGCGCGGCGAGCCGCTCGCGCAGCGGCCCCGCGTCCGCCGCCGTCAGGTAGCACACGCCGACGGGGGTGTTTCCGTCCTCGTTCTCCGCCGCAAGGCGCAGCTCGTGCCGCCGGTGGACGCGCAGCGGGCTGCGCGGGTCGGGGCGGTCGGTCACCATATACCACGAGTAGAGCTCTGTCCGGCGGAAGGGATTCTCCGCAAACCACAGGTCGCAGGGGAGAATGTAGGCGTCCTCCAGATAATCCGCCGCGCGGCGGAGAGAGTGGAGGTTGTTTTTCGAGGCGTAGTCGGGCGCGACGAGGAGCTTCACGCCGAAGTCCTCCGTCAGATACTCGAGCTGCTCTTTGAGATAGCCGACCACGACATGGATCTCCTCCACGCCCGCCTCGTGCAGCTGGCGGATCAGCCGCTCAATGAGCACCTCCCCGTGGACGCGCAGGAGCGCCTTGGGCGTCTCCGTGTTGATCGGCACCATGTGCATCCCCGGCCCGGCGGCGAGGATGACGGCGCGCCGCGGCGCCGCGCGCTGCGCCAGCTGCAGCGCGCGGGAGGAGGGCCGCCCCTCCTCTAAATAACCGTCCCGGCTCAGCTCCTGCAGGGCGCGGTTCACAAGGCCGAGCGAATAGCCCGTCTCCCGCGCCAGCGTGCGCTGGCTCGCCGCGGGGGACAGGAGAAGGGCCTGAAAAATATCCAGAATGCTGTTGTTCAAAACTGAATCATCCTTTCAATAAAATGAACACCGAACAGGGGCATTATACATGCTGCGGCCAAAAAATGCAAGAGGGATTTGACGAATGTGCCAAAGATGCTTCGCGCGGTGGAGAATCGCACCCCATCCGACGCCGCGCCATACACTGGGGTGGAGGAGGTGTCTTGATGGAAGAATTTCTGTTGGTTGCCCGCAATATCACGCAGGCGCAGCACATGGCGGCCGTCCTCTCGCGCGGCGGGCTGCGCGCCGGTGTGCTGCGCACGCCCTCGGCGCTGTCGGAGAGCGGCTGCAGCCACGCGGTGCGTCTGCGGGCGCAGACGGCGGCGCAGGCGCTGGCGCTTCTGGCGGCGGAGAAGCTGACGCCGCAGCGGGTCTATGTCCGCACGGCGGCGGGCTATGAGGAGATGGGCGGATGATCTATCTCGATGCGGGCGCGACGACGCTCGAAAAGCCGGCCTGCGTGCGCGAGGCGATGGCCCGCGCGGTGCAGACGATGACCTCGCCCGGCCGCGGCGGGCACAGCGCGGTGCGCCTGGCCGAGCAGACGGCCTTCCGCTGCCGCAGCGAGGCGGCGGCCCTCTTCGGCGCGGCGCGGCTGGAGCAGGTGATCTTTACGCAGAACGCGACGCACGGGCTGAACATCGCGATCCGGACACTCGTGCGCCCGGGGAGCCGGGTCGCGATCTCGGGCTATGAGCACAACGCCGTCACGCGCGTGCTCCACAGCATCCCGGACGTCGCGGTCACGGTCGTGGATGCGCCGCTGTTTGACCCGGACGCCATGGCCGAGGGCTTTGCGCAGGCACTGGCGCAGGGGGCGGACGCCGCCGTCTGCAATCACGTCTCGAACGTGTTCGGGGCCGTCGCGCCCGTCGCGGAGATTGCGGCGCTCTGCCGCGCGCGGGGCGTGCCGCTGATCGTGGACGCGTCGCAGTCGGCGGGCGTGCTGGAGGTGAACCTCACCGGCTGGGGCGCGGCATTCGCGGCGATGCCGGGGCACAAGGGGCTCTACGGCCCGCAGGGGACGGGACTGCTGCTGTGCGCCGCGGAGGCGGAGCCGCTTCTCTTCGGCGGGACGGGGAGCCAGTCGCGGCGGCAGGAGATGCCGCAGGATCTCCCTGACCGGCTCGAGGCGGGGACGCACAACATGCCGGGCATCGCGGGGCTGCTCGAAGGCATCCGCTTCGTGCGCGGTCTCGGCACGGAGGAGATTGCCCGGCGCGAGCGCCAGACGGCCCGCCGCGCATCGGAGCTGCTGCGCGAGGTGCCGGGGGTGGAGGTGTTCGCGCGGGAGGACTTCGCGCACCAGACGGGCGTGCTGTCGTTTCGCGTGCGCGGGATGGACTGCGAGACGCTCGGCGAGCAGCTCGCGGCGCGGGGCATCGCCGTGCGCGCGGGGCTGCACTGCGCGCCGCTGGCGCACCGGACGGCGGGGACGCTCGAGACGGGGACGGTGCGCATCAGCCCCTCCGTTTTTACCTCCGCGTGGCAGGTGGAGCGCTTCGCCGCGGAGGTTCAGCAGATTGTTCGTGAAAATGTCAGATTGTAGGCGCGTTTTTTTATTGCATTTTCCCAATATTTTTTATATAATACTAGTATCTATTGGTATGCGCAAAGGCTGGATGAAGTGGGAAGGATGACAAATGGACGCGATCTTGGCTGTATTGGAAAAAGCGGGCCGGTACCTGCTGACGATCCGTATCACGGATCTGCTGGACATCGCCATCATGGCCTATCTGGTGTATAAGCTGCTGAGCCTGGTAAAGAGCACGCGCGCCGCCAACATTTTAAAAGGTGTGGCGATCTTTCTGGCGGCGCTGTGGCTCTCCTCGGTGCTGGAGCTGCGGTCGGTGAATTATCTGCTCAGCCACATGGTCTCCGTGGGCGTGCTGGCGCTGATGATTCTGTTCCAGCCGGAGCTGCGGCAGATTCTCGAGCAGATCGGCAGCAAAAATATCCGCCTGCTCAGGGTGTTCGCACCGGAGCAGCAAGTTTCGGAGATGGAGCAGGCCATCGACCAGACGGTCATGGCCTGCACCGAAATGTCCAAATCCCGGACAGGCGTGCTGATCGTCTTTGAGCGGAAGATTCTCCTCAACGACATGGTGCGCAGCGGCACGACGCTCGACGCGTCCGTCTCGTCGGAGCTGCTGAAGAACATCTTCTTCGTCAAGGCGCCCATGCACGACGGCGCCGTCATCATCCGCCGTGGGCGGATCCTCGGCGCGGGGTGCATGCTGCCGCTGTCGAAGAACGTCAACCTCAGCCGCGACCTCGGCATGCGCCACCGCGCGGGCATCGGTATGAGCGAGAATTCCGACGCGGTGGTCGTGATCGTCTCGGAGGAGACGGGCTCGATCTCCGTCGCCATCGGAGGCATGCTCAAGCGACACCTCACGTCCGAGACGCTCTCGAAGCTCCTGTGCAACGAGCTCATGCCCGCGCCGGAGGAGGAAGAAAAGAACCGCCGCGCGCCGCTGCTCGAGCTGCTGCGCGGGCGCAGAAAGGAGGGGGATGAGCAGCATGGAGCATAAGAGCAGCGAGAAAAAGCGCAGAGCGCTGCGCATCGCCATCTCCATTCTTGTGGCGGTGACGCTGTGGCTCTATGTCGACTATCAGAAGCACCCCAACGTCACCATGACGTTCCGCGACGTGCCGGTGGAGTTCTCCGGCGAGGACACGACCCTCGCCGACAAGGGCTATATGCTCCTCTCGTGTGAGAACACGACGATCGACATCCGGCTCAAGGGCTCGCGCTCAGTCATCAGCGATCTTGACCGCAGCAGCCTGCGCGTCGTGGCGGACACGTCCTCCATCACCGAGACGGGGACGAAGACGCTCAGCTATCAGGTCTACTATCCCGACAGCGTCTCGCGCAACGACGGCTCCGTCGAGTGGGCCAGCGCCTACACGATCACCGTGCAGGTCGGAGAGCTCGCGAGGAAGGAGGTTCCCATCCGCTGCGAGCTTGAGGGCGAGGTCGCCAAGGGCTATACCGCGGGCGACGCGGTGCTTGACCCGGCGGTGCTCGAGCTGCGAGGCCAGCGCGACGATCTGGCCTCGGTGAGCTACGCGAAGATTCACCTGAGCGTCCAGAACGCGGAAAAGACCGTGATTCAGGCGCTGAAGTTCGAACTCTACGACTACAACGACATCCTCGTGCAGAACGAGAACATCCGCGCGGCGGTGAAGCTCATTCAGGTGACGGTGCCGGTGCGGACGGTCAAGGAGGTGCCGCTGCGGGTGGAGTTCCGCGAGGCCCCCGGCTCGACGCTCAGCCAGATCGAATATACCATCTCCCCGCGGACGGTGGAGCTGACGGGCGAGAAGTCCGTCCTCGACGGGATCGACAGTATCCTGCTCGACACCGTCTACCTGCAGGATATCACCAGCTCGAAGAGTCTGCACTATACCATCCCCGTGCCGGACGGCTGCACGCTGCCGGAGGGCGTCGAGATCGCGACGGTCACGATCGTCGCGCGCGATATGGCCGAGACGACGCGTACCGTCACGCAGATCGAGCTGGAGAACGTGCCGTCCGGCTTCAGCGCCACGCTCGTGACGACGAGCCTCGATGTGACGCTGCACGGCACGCAGGCCGAGATTGACGCCATTACGGGCGACGACGTCCGCCTGACGGTCGATCTCAGCTCGGTCACGGAGGCCGGGAACTATACGCTGCCGGCGAGCGTATTCATCGGAAACTATGAAAACGTCGGCGCAAAGGGCAAATATCAGGTGATCGTCAATGTGACGAAGCAGAACTGACCCCGGAAAGGATAGAATATGACACAGATTGCAACCGTGGAAAAAAAACTCGGCGCGGGCTATGTGGAGATCTCCGTGCCGCGCAAGTCGGCCTGCGGGCACGACTGTGAGGAGTGCGCGGGCTGCGGCATGACGGGCGCGGCCATCCGCGCGCGGGCCGAGGATCCCGTGGGCGTCTCGGCGGGGGAGAAGGTCGTCGTCGAGAGCTCGACGCGCAAGCTCCTCGGCGTGGTGGCGCTGGTATACGTGCTGCCGGTCGCGGCGTTCCTGCTGGGGTATTTCCTCTCGCCGGGTCTGGCCGAGGGTGTGCGCTATGCCATCGCCATTGGCGCGGCGGCGCTGATGTTCGTGCCGATCGTCGCCTATGACCGCTACGCCAGGCGGCACGAGACGCTGACGTATACCGTCGTGCGGCGGTTCTGATGTTCGGCTATGTGCGCCCGTCCCTCGGGCGGCTGACGGAGGAGGAGAGGGTGCGGTTTCAGGCGGCCTACTGCGGCCTGTGCCGCACAATGGGGCACCGCTGCGGCGCGGTGAGCCGGTTATTCCTCAACTATGACCTGACGTTTCTGGCCGTGCTCCTCTCGGAGGGGTCGGCGTGCGAAACGGCGTGCCGCCGCTGCATCGTGCATCCCTTTCGCCCGCGCCGGTGCGTGCGGGGCGACGCGGCGTTTGAAACTGCCGCGGACATGAGCGTGATTCTCACATGGTGGCAGCTGCGCGACGGCGTGGCCGACCATGGGTTCTGGCGGGGGCTTCCGTACCGGCTGGCGGCGCTCGCGCTGCGCCGGGGGTACCGGAGAGCCCGCGCGCGGCAGCCGGACTTTGACGAGGGCACGCGCGCGCAGCTCGCGGCACTGAGCGCGCTCGAGCGCGAGAACTGCGCCAGTCTCGACCGCCCGGCGGATACGTTCGCGCGGCTGCTGGCCGGTGCGGCGCAGGGGGTGCGCAGCCCGCTGCGCAGGCGGGTGCTCGAGCAGCTGCTCTACCACCTCGGCCGCTGGATCTATCTGGTGGACGCGGCGGACGATCTGAAGAAAGATGTAAAAAACGGGAGCTATAACCCGCTGGTGCCGCGCTTCGGCGCGCAGGCGGGCGAGCTCTCGCAGGAGGCCCGGCGCGAGCTGGGCGCGACGCTCGACGGCTCGATTCGCCGGATGGCCGCCGCCTCTGAGCTGGAGGATTTCGGCGTGTGGCGGCCCGTGATCGAGAGCGTCGTATACGAGGGGCTCTACGCCGTGGGCGCGGCCGTTTTGAACGGGACGTTCCATACGCGGCGCGGAAGAGAGAGAAACAACCCTTTACGAAAGGCAGGATCCAAAGATGCGTGATCCCTATGAGGTGCTGGGCGTTCCCAGCACCGCCAGCGACGACGAGGTCAAAAAGGCCTATCGCAACCTGGCGCGCAAATACCACCCCGACAACTATCACGACAACCCCCTCGCCGACCTCGCGCAGGAGCGCATGAAGGAGATCAACGAGGCCTATGAGACGATCCGCACCCAGCGCAAAAACGGCGGCCCGGGCACCGCGGGTGCCTCCTACGGCGGGAGCTATGGCTCCTACGGCGGAAGCTACGGCAGCTATCAGGGACAGGCGTCGAACCTCGCGCGGGCGCGCATGGCCATCGCGCAGGGGAACCTCAACCTCGCCGAGGAGCTGCTCAATGCCTACGGCGACCACAACGCCGAGTGGAACTTCCTCAAGGGGGCGATCTGCACGCGGCGCGGCTGGCTCGACGAGGCGAAGCGCTACTATGAGACGGCCGTGCAGATGGATCCGGACAACCGCGAGTATCAGCGGGCGCTCGACATGGCCGAGGGCCGCGGCGGCGCGTACCGCCCGGAGGGGTATTCCCAGATGAGCAGCGCCGAGTGCGGCGACGGGACATGTCTGCGCCTGTGCGGGACGCTGCTGTGCTGCAACGCGCTGGGCGGCGGCTATTTTTGCTGTATCTGACGGGCCGGACGGCCCGGATGCTTGGATAGATTTGAAAAGGAGGAGAGTGCAGTGGTCAGAAGTATGACCGGCTACGGCCGGGCGCGCCAGACCCTGAACGGACGGGACATCACCGTGGAGGTGCGCTCCGTCAACAACCGGTATCTCGACTGTACGGTCAAGATGCCGCGGACGTATGTTTTCGCAGAGGACGCCATCAAGTCGCGGGTGCAGAAATCAATCTCCCGCGGTAAGACGGACGTCTTCATCACCATCGAGAGCGCCGGGGCGGAGCAGACGGTTATCTCGGTCAACGAATCGCTCGCGCGCGGTTACTTTGCCGCGCTGACGCAGCTGAAGGACATGTTCTCGCTCGAGGGCGAGATCACGCCGACGACGCTTGCGAAGTTCCCCGACGTGCTGACGGTGACGCGCGCGGAGGAGGATCTCGAGGCCGTCTCGGCCGACATCTGTCTCGTGCTGGACGAGGCGCTCGCCGCCCACCGCCGCATGCGCGAGGTCGAGGGCGCGAAGCTGGCGCAGGACGTGCTGGGCCGGGCCGACACGATCGAGTCGATCGTCGGCCGGGTGGAGGAGCGCTCGCCGCAGACGGTCGCGGAGTACCGCCAGAAGCTCGAGGGCAAGATGTGCGAGCTGCTGCAGTCGACGACCGTCGACGAGTCGCGCCTGCTGACCGAGGCCGCCATCTTCGCTGACAAGATCGCCGTCGACGAGGAGACGGTGCGCCTGCACAGCCACCTCGCCCAGCTGCGAACGATGCTGCAGGGCGACGAGCCCATCGGCCGCAAGCTCGACTTCCTCATTCAGGAGATCAACCGCGAGTGCAACACCACCGGCTCGAAGTGCAGCGACATCACCATCGCGCGCGACGTCGTGGACATGAAGGCTGAGGTCGAGAAGATCCGCGAGCAGATCCAGAACATCGAGTGAGGCGCGGCGGATGGAACTGATCAACATCGGCTTCGGAAACCTCGTCTCCGCGCAGCGGCTCATCAGCATCGTCGGCCCGGACTCCGCGCCCGTGAAGCGCCTGATTCAGGAGTCGCGCGACCGCGGGATGCTCATCGACGCGACCTACGGGCGCAAGACCGCGTCCGTGCTCATCATGGACAGCGACCACGTCATCCTCTCCGCCCTCTCGACGGAGAAGCTGGCCCCGCGTCTGGGGCTGCGCGTGGAGGACTTCGGCAAAGAGGACGTCTGAGAGAAAGAAAGGAAGGACCAGCGTTGCAAAAATCCGGTAAGTTATTCATCATTTCCGGCCCGTCCGGCGTGGGCAAGAGCACCGTGCTCAAGGCCCTGTTCCGCGAGCACCCGGATCTGTATTTTTCCGTGTCCGCCACGACCCGAGCCCCCCGCGAGGGCGAGATCGACGGCGTACACTACCGCTTCATTAAGTCCGAGCAGTTCCTGCAGATGGTGCAGGAGAACGAGTTCCTGGAGTATGCCGAGTATGTTGGCAGCTTTTACGGCACGCCCCGCGGCCCCGTCGAGGAGGCGATGGCGCAGGGGCGCGACGCCTTTCTCGACATCGAGATACAGGGCGCGCAGCAGGTCTATGAAAAGCGCCCGGATGCCGTGCGCATTTTCATCGCGCCGAACTCCTGGGCAGAGCTGGAGCGCCGCCTGACCGAGCGCGGCACCGACTCGGCCGAGAAGATCCAGAAGCGCCTGCTGCGCGCGAAGGTCGAGCTGCAGGCCGCGGAAAACTACGACTACCTCGTCGTGAACGACACCGTCGAGCAGGCCGTGCGCGAGATGGAGGCCATCTTCCTCGCCGAGCACTGCCGTCCCACCGACCGCATGGACGAGATTCTGTGAGCTTCGTCAAAAAAGACGCTGTCTCTTTTGACGAGTGGGGTTTCGTTCCGCTCCGTGCCTTGTCCCGCCGCGAACTCTGTGAGACTGATTTTGTTTAAACCGATACCATATTTCTATAGTATGTTTTGAAAGGAAGTAGATCCACTATGATGCTGTATCCCGCTATGAACAAGCTGACCGAGTATATCCCCAACCGCTATATGATGGTCAACGTCGTGGCGCGCCGCGCCCGCCAGATCGCTGCCGAGGCCGAGGCCATCGGCGAGCACCTCACCGAAAAGCCCGTCACCCTCGCCATCAACGAGGTTGCCGAGGGCGATTACCGCGCCAACTCCATCGACACGACCATCGAGGAGGACAACGAGGACTGATTCCGGCGGAGAGAAGGGGGTGCGTCCATGCCGCAGATTGCCAAGGTCGCCGTTTCGGCGGCCAACTATGCCATCGACAAGCCCTATGACTATCTGCTGCCCGACGGGACGGACGCCGCCGTCGGCAGCCGCGTGCTCGTGCCGTTCGGGCGCGGGAACCGGCTGACAGAGGGGATGATCCTCTCCCTCGAGCGGAAAACGCCCGAGAAGGCGCTCAAGGCTGTGCGCGAGGTGCTCGAGCCGGAGCCGGTCTGCTCCGAGCGGGAGATCCGTCTCGCGCTCTGGATGCGCCAGCGCTATTTCTGCACGTTTTATGACGCCATCCGCACGATCCTGCCCGCGGGCGTCTGGTACCGCTACCGCCAGTTCTGGAAGCTCGCGGACTACGCGGGCGAGGATGCGCTTTCGGAGAAGGAAAAGCCGCTCTACGCGCTTTTGAGCCGGGGCGAGCAGGAGCTGGAGACGCTGGCGCAGGCCGTTCCCGACGCCGCGGCGCTGCTGCGGCAGATGGAGAAGAAGGGGCTTGTCACCTCCCGCACGGAGGGCAGCCGCCGCGTGGGCGACCGCGTGGTGAAGCTCGCGTCTCTTGCCATCGAGCCGGAGGAGGCGCAGACGCGCATGGAGCGCAAGCGCCGCACGGCACCGCGCCAGTGCGACGCCGTCGACTTTCTCACCCGCTGCGCAGAGACGTCGGTACACGACCTGTGCTATTTCACGGGCGTGACGGCCGCGGGACTGCGCAGTCTCGAAAAGGCGGGCATCATCGCGCTGCGCGCGCGGGAGGAATACCGCATTGCGCCGCGCACCGCGCCGCGCGCGGCGGAGCCGATCCGGCTCAACGACGAGCAGCAGGCGGCCTTCCTTCGCATGCTTGCCGAGTGCCGCGCGGGCGAGGCCGGGGTGACGCTTCTGCAGGGCGTGACCGGCAGCGGCAAGACCCTTGTGTATATCCGCCTTGCGCAGGAGCTGCTGCGCGAGGGAAAATCCGTGATGATTCTGGTGCCGGAGATTGCGCTCACGCCGCAGATGATGGCGCGGTTCACGGCCTATTTCGGCGCGGAGGTGGCGCTGCTGCACAGTGGCCTTCGCCTGACTGAGCGCTATGACCAGTATAAGCGCATCCGCCGCGGCGAGGCACACATCGTGCTCGGCACGCGCTCGGCGGTGTTCGCGCCGCTGTGCGAGCTGGGGCTGATCGTGCTCGACGAGGAGCAGGAGAGCTCCTATGAATCCGGCAGCGCGCCGTTTTACCACGCGCGCGACATCGCGAAGTACCGCTGCGCGCAGGAGGGTGCGCGGCTGCTGCTCGGCTCGGCGACGCCGACGGTCGAGACGGCGTACTTCGCGCGCCACGGTGAATATGAGCTGCTGCGCCTTGACCGGCGCTTTAACGCGCACCGTCTGCCACGCGTGGTGGTGGCAGATCTGCGCGAGGAGCTGCGCGCGGGGAACGCGACGGCCATCAGCCGCCCCCTGCGCGAGGAGCTGGAGCGCAATCTCGCCGCGGGCGAGCAGAGCATCCTTTTTCTCAACCGCCGCGGCAGCAGCCGCCAGTTGCTGTGCCCGCAGTGCGGCCATGTGCCGCAGTGTCCGCGGTGCAGTGTGTTTTTGACGTACCACTCCGCGAACGGACGGATGATGTGCCACTACTGCGGCTATTCGGAGACGGCGTCGGAGACGTGTCCGGATTGCGGCGGGGCGATGAAGCATATCGGCATCGGCACCCAGCGCGTCGAAGAGGAGCTGCGGGAGCTGTTTCCCGGGACAGAAATCCTGCGCATGGACGCCGACACCGTCGGCGACGGGCACGAGAAGGTGCTGCGCGAATTTGAAGAGAAAAAAGTGCCCATCCTCATCGGCACCCAGATGGTGGCCAAGGGGCTGGACTTTGAAAATGTGACGCTGGTGGGCGTGCTGGCGGCAGATCTGTCGCTGTACGTCGACCACTACCGCGCCTCGGAGCGGACGTTCAGTCTCATCACGCAGGTGGTGGGCCGCGCCGGCCGGGGCAGCAAGGAGGGCCGCGCCGTCATCCAGACCTACACGCCGGAAAACGACGTGATTCTGGCGGCGGCTAGGCAGGACTACGACCGGTTTTATGACGCAGAGATCCGGATGCGCAGACTCCGGCGCGACCCGCCGTTTGCCGACCAGTTCATGATCACCGTGACCGGCCCGGAGGAGACGCGCGTGCGCCGCGCCTGCGGCGAGATCCAGAAGAGCCTGTGCGCCGCGGCGGCACGTCCACCGTACAGCGCACTGGGGCTGGAGATCCTCGGTCCCGCGCCGTGCCCGGTTGTGAAGGTCAACAACCGCTTCCGCTACCGCGTGACGGTGATCGGAAAAAACGAGAGAACCCTGCGCGCGCTCATCGCCGCGTTCATGAAGGAATTCACAAAGCGGCCCGAGAATCGCGGCATGCATATATTTACCGACTGTAATCTGATGGGGTAAAGTAACTGACTGTAATCAAAAGAACCGGGCCGACGCGCCCGGAGGAGGGTTTCGATATGGCTTTGAGAAGAATTGCGCTGCAGGGCGAGGAGTGCCTTGCGAAGGTTTGCCGTCCGGTGACGGAGTTCAACGGCCGTTTGCACACGCTGCTCGACGACATGAAGGATACGCTGCTCGATTCCGGCGGCGTGGGTCTGGCGGCGCCGCAGGTCGGCGTGCTGCGCCGGGTGTGCGTCGTGATGAACGAGGACGATGAGATCATCGAGCTGATTAACCCCGAGATCATCAAGACCGAGGGCGAGCAGACGGGTCTGGAGGGCTGTCTGAGTGTGCCGGGCAAATACGGCGTCGTGACGCGCCCGAACGTCGTGCGCGTGCGCGCACAGGACCGCGACGGCATCTTCTTCGACGTCGAGGACGAGGGGCTGACGGCCCGCTGCTTCTGCCACGAGATCGAGCATCTGGACGGCCACCTCTTCGTGGAGCACACTGACCACCTGCTGACCGACGAGGAGCTGCAGAAGTATATCGACGAGCAGGAGGGTGAGGCGTAAATGCGGATTCTCTTTATGGGGACGCCGGATTTCGCCGTGGCGTCGCTGCGGCGGCTCGTCGAGGACGGGCACGAGATCTGCGGCGTGTTCACCCAGCCCGACCGGCCGAAAAACCGCGGCCACAAGCTCATGTTCTCCCCGGTGAAGCAGTACGCCGTGGAGCAGGGGCTGACCGTGTACCAGCCGCTGAAGATGAAGGACGGGACGGCGCTTGCCACCGTGCGGGAGCTGAACCCCGAGCTGATCGTCGTGGCGGCCTATGGCCGGATCCTGCCCGAGGACATTCTGAACACACCGAAATACGGCTCGATCAACGTCCACTCGTCGCTGCTGCCGAAGTACCGCGGCGCGGCGCCCATCAACTGGGCTATTCTCGACGGCGAGAAGGAGACGGGCGTGAGCATCATGTATATGGCGCCGGAGCTTGACGCGGGCGACGTGATCCGCGCGGCGAAGACGGCCATCGACCCCGAGGAGGACGCGCAGGCGCTGACGGCGCGGCTCGCGGAGCTCGGCGCGCAGGCGCTGGCCGAGACGGTGGAGGACATCGCCCGCGGCACGGCCGCGCGCACGCCGCAGGACCACACGCAGTCGACCTACGCGCCGATGCTGACGCGCGAGATGAGCGCGGTCGACTGGACGCTCCCCGCCCAGCAGATCCACGATCAGGTGCGCGGGCTGATCCCGTGGCCGTGTGCCGTGTGCGAGCTGGGTGGACAGACGCTCAAGCTGTTTTCCACGCGCGTCGGCGGCGAGACGGCGAAGGCACCGGGCTGCGTCATCGGCGCGGGCAAGCAGGGCATCGAGGTCGCCTGCGGCGACGGACGCGTCCTGCGGATTCTTGAGCTGCAGGCGCAGGGCGGCCGCCGCATGGCCGCGGCGGACTATCTGCGGGGTCATGAGATCCCGGTCTGCCTATGAGCGAGGAGAAAAGAGTGCAGGGCGCGCGGGACATCGCGCTCGACGCGCTGATGCAGGTCGAGCGCGCGAACGCGTGGTCGGACGAGGGGCTGCGCCGCGGCATTACGCGCGGTGGGCTCGACAGCCGGGACGCGGCGCTCGCGGCGCGCATCGCCTATGGCGTGATGCAGAACCGCATGCTGCTCGATTTCTATATCGGCTGCTGGTGCAGCCAGAAGGTGGCGCGGCTCGAGCCGGTCATCCGCAATATCCTGCGCGTGGGCGCGTACCAGATCCTGTTTCTGGATAAGGTGCCGCAGCACGCGGCGGTCAGCGAGGCCGTCGAGATGACCCGGCAGCACGGGCGGCCGAAGGCCGCGGGCATGGTGAACGCCATCCTGCGCCGCATCGGCGCAAACCGCGAACACATGCCGGAGCTGCCGCATGAGTCGCCGGAGGAATACCTCTCCGTGCGCTACAGCCACCCGCGCTGGCTCGTGCGGCGGCTTCTGGAGCTGCTGGGGCCGGAGGAGGCGGAGGAGTACCTGCGCCTTGACAACGAGCCGGTGCCGACGTGCATCCAGACGAATTTTCTGAAAACGGACGCTCCGCATCTTGAGCGTGAGCTGCGGGGTGCGGGGCTGAACGTGCAGGCGCACCCGTGGCTTGCCGGGTGCTTCCTCGTGACGGGGACGGGCGATCTCGAAAAGCTCCCCGCCTTCCGCGAGGGACGCTTCATGGTGCAGGACGCGGCGGCGCGGCTTGTCTCGCTTGTCGCCGCGCCGGGGGTGCGCAGCCGCGTGCTCGACGTGTGCGCCGCCCCGGGCGGCAAGTCCTTCGCCCTCGCGATCGACATGCAGGACGGCGGCGAGATCCTCTCGTGCGACGTCTATCCGCATAAGCTCAGGCTCATCGAGAGCGGGGCGCAGCGGCTCGGCATCGGGAGCGTGCGCGCGCTGCTCGCCGACGCGCGTGAGCACCACGCAGCGTGGGACCGGCAGGCCGATCTCGTCGTGGCGGACGTTCCGTGCTCGGGACTGGGGATCATCCGCAAGAAGCCGGATATCCGCTATAAAAATCCCAGGGAGCTGGCGCAGCTGCCCGCGCTGCAGCGCAGCATCCTCGAAAATGCCGCGGGCTATGTGCGGCCCGGCGGAACGCTCGTCTACTCGACGTGTACGATCCTGCCGGAGGAAAATCAGGACGTGACGGCGGATTTCCTGCGCGCGCACCCGGACTTTGCGCTCGAGCGCTTCACGCTGCCGCAGCCGATTGGCCCGCGCGCGGGCCAGCTGACGCTCTGGCCGCAGCGCTTCGGCACGGACGGGTTTTACATCTGCCGCATGCACAGAAATGAGGCCTGATATATGACCGACATCAAATCCATGACGCAGGAGGAGCTGGGCAGCTTTCTCAAGAGTCTCGGCCAGCCCGCCTTCCGGGCCAAGCAGGTGTTTACCTGGCTGCACCGGGGGGTGACCTCCTTCGACGAGATGACGAATCTCCCAAAGACCCTGCGCGAGCAGCTCGCGCAGACCTGTCACATCACGGCGCCCTTTGTCGCCCGGCGGCAGGAGTCGAAGCTCGACGGGACGATCAAATACCTCTGGGAGCTGGCCGACGGGAGCTGCATCGAGACGGTTCTCATGCAGTATCACCACGGAAACACCGTCTGCATCTCCTCGCAGGTGGGCTGCCGCATGGGCTGCGCCTTCTGCGCGAGCACCATCGCCGGCAAGGTGCGCGACCTGACCGCCTCGGAGATGCTCGATCAGGTGCTCTTTACGCAGCTCGATTCCGGGCGCGAGATCTCCAACATCGTGCTCATGGGCATCGGCGAGCCGCTCGATAACCGCGACAACGTCCGCCGCTTTCTTGAGCTGGTGAACCACCCGGACGGGCTGCACATCGGCATGCGGCACATCAGCCTTTCCACCTGCGGCATCGTGCCGGGGATCGAGTGGCTGGCCGAGCAGGACCTGCAGCTGACGCTGTCGGTCTCACTCCACGCGCCGGACAGCGAAACGCGATCGCGCATCATGCCGGTGAACCGCGCCTATGACGTCGAGGAGCTGTATGCCGCCTGTCACCGGTATTTCAAAAAGACCGGGCGGCGCATCTCCTTTGAATACGCCATGATCGACGGGGTGAACGACCACGACTGGCAGGCAGACCTCATCGCGCAGAAGCTGCGCGGGATGCCGGGGCATGTCAATCTGATCCCCCTCAACGACGTGGCGGAGAGCCCATTTAAGCCCAGCCGCCGCGTGGCCGCGTTTCAGAAGCGGCTCGAGTCGCACGGCGTGACCGCGACGGTGCGGCGCAGTCTGGGCGGCGATATTGACGCATCCTGCGGCCAGCTGCGCCGCAAGGTCATGCAGGAAAGGGAGGGGGAAGCCCGATCATGAGAGTTTGGAGCATCACGGACACCGGCCTTGTGCGCAAGGAGAATCAGGACGCATACTTCGTCGAGGAGATGGCGGACTGTCTTGTGGCGGCCGTGTGCGACGGAATGGGCGGCCCCGGCGGGGGCCGTGAGGCGAGCGCCATCGCCGTGCAGACGATGCGAACGGAGCTGCCGAAGGCGCTGCACCCCGGCATGAGCGCGCAGCAGCTCGGGCAGGCGTTCGGCTACTGTGCGGGTATGGCCAACGACGCCATCCGCGCCCGCGCGGCGCAGGAGCCGGCGCTGCTGCACATGGGGACGACGCTTGTCGCCGCCGCGGCGCGGCCGGAGCTGGCCGTCGTCACGAACATCGGCGACAGCCGCGCCTATCTCATAAGCCGCGAGGGGATCCGGCAGATCAGCAAGGACCATTCCCTCGTGGAAAATATGGTCGACCACGGGGAGCTCACGCCGCAGCAGGCGCGAAAGCACCCCAGCCGAAATCTCATCACCCGGGCCCTCGGCCCGGAGGCCGCCGTGCAGGCAGACACCTTCCCGGTGCAGTGGAAGCAGGGGGACTTTCTCCTTCTCTGCTCGGACGGGCTGGTGAACACGGTCACGGATCAGGAAATCCTCTTCGAGGTGATCCACGGCGGGGCGCTCGAGGAGTGCCTGCAGCGGCTGCTTGCCCTGAGCAGGCAGCGCGGCGCGCCGGACAATGTCACCGCCATTCTACTCATGAACATCTGAAGGAGAATAAACTATGGATCAATACATCGGTAAAATGCTCGATAATCGCTATGAGATCCTGGAGCTGATCGGCAGCGGCGGCATGGCCAACGTCTACAAGGCGAAGTGTCACCGGCTGAACCGTCTCGTGGCGATCAAGATTCTCAAGAACGAACTGGCGGACAACACGGAGTTCCGCCGCCGCTTCCGCGACGAGTCGCGCGCCGTTGCCCAGCTCTCCCATGCGAACATCGTCTCGGTCTATGACGTCTCCACCTCGGGTGACACGGAGTATATCGTCATGGAGCTGATCGACGGGATCACCCTCAAGCAGTATATGGAGCGCCGCGGCCGCATGGACTGGCGCGAGGCGATGCACTTCATCACCCAGATCATGCGCGCGCTCTCCCACGCGCACAGCCGCGGCATCATCCACCGCGACATCAAGCCCCAGAACATCATGGTGCTGCGCGACGGGAGCGTGAAGGTCGCGGACTTCGGCATCGCGTGCCTGGAAAACGAGGGGCAGACCCTCACGCAGGAGGCGCTCGGATCGGTGCACTACATCTCCCCCGAGCAGGCGCGGGGCGACCGGATCGACGCGCGCTCCGACATCTACTCCGCGGGCGTGGTGCTCTATGAGATGCTGACGGGGCACCTGCCCTTCGAGGGGGACTCCGCCGTCTCCGTTGCCATCCAGCACCTGAGTTCCGTGCCGCTGCCCCCGCGCGACATCAACCCCGACATCCCCGAGGCGCTGGAGCTGATCTGCATGAAGGCCATGAGCCCGAACGCCGACAAGCGCTATCCAACCGCCGACGCCATGCTCGAGGATCTCGAGCGCTTCCGCAAGGATCCGGACGTCGACCTCGACTATATCCGCGCTGACCTCTGCGAGGCGGCCGACAGCGAGCCGACCCAGCCCATCTCCGTGGCGGAGGTGACAGCGGCGCACGGGCTGAAAAAGGCCGCGGCCGCCGGGAAGGCGAAGAGCGCCGCCGACGAGGAGACGGAAGAGAAGAAATCCGAGAAAAAGAAGATGGCCATCATCATCGGGGTCTTTGCCGCGGTGCTGCTGATCGCGTTTCTCATCTTCCAGGTCGTCGGGAGCATCAACAAGAACCCCGGCACCGAGAGCCACACCGTGCCCGGCGTACTGGGCTACACCGTGGAGCAGGCCGAGCAGCTCGACGGCGTGAAGGATGTCTTCACGATCGAGGTCATCGGCACCCGCGCCGACAGCAAGTACCAGCCCGGCCAGATCGTCGAGCAGGATCCCTCCGCAGGCCGCACGCGCAAGGGCAATCTCGTCATCCGCGTCTATGTCTGCGCCGAGGAGGAAAAATACATGATGCCGGATGTCCGGAACCTGACGCTGCAGGAGGCGAAGCTCGAGCTGAACAACATGAACCTCAGCCTGCAGATTGAGACGTCCGAGGAATTCAGCGATACCGTGGCCGAGGGGAGTGTCATCTCTACCTCGCCCGCCGTCGGCAGCGAGATCAAGAAGGGCAACACCGTGATTCTCACCGTCAGCAAGGGCCCGGAGCAGAAGAATGTGACTGTCCCGTCCTTCCTCACCATGACGGAGGAGAACGCCGCGCAGCAGGCGAATAATCTCGGTCTGACCGTAGGTCAGATGAAGTATGTCCACAACAGCGCGCCCGCAGGGCAGGTCATCGGCCAGTCCATCGCCAACGGCACGACCGTGGCCAGCGGGACGGAGATCACCTTCACCGTCAGTAAGGGGGCTGAGCCGACGGACACGACCGTCAGCAAGGACGTCTCGTTCATCGTTCCGAACGATCTCCCGTCCGACACCACGATCGAGGTGACGTTCTATCAGGACGGCAAGGCCGTCGGCTCGAAGTCAATCAGCACCGATGACGACAGCGTGAGCTTTACCTTCACCGGCACGAGCGGCACGACCGCGCACGTCGAGGCGCACTTCGGCGACAAGACGTCCTCGAAGGAGATCACCTTTTGAGCACGGGACGCATTGAAAAGGCCCTGAGCGGGTTCTATTACGTCAATGTCGGCGGGGTGCTCCGCACCTGCCGCGCCCGCGGGAAGTTCCGCCGCGCGGGGATGAGCCCCCTCGTGGGCGACTGGGTCGAGGTGCTGGAGCTGGACAGCGGCGAGGGCATGGTCGAGAAGATTCTCGAACGGAAAAACGTCTTTTTCCGTCCCGCCGCCGCGAACATCGACCAGCTGGTGATCTTTGCCTCCGCCGCCATCCCGGTGACGGATCCGTACCTGATCGACCGCGTGAGCGCCATCGCGCGGCTCAAGGGCTGCGAGGTGCTTGTGTGTCTGAACAAGTGCGACCTCGACCCGGCGGAGGAGCTGTATGACATCTACCGCCGCTCGGCGATCCCGGTGCTGCGCATCAGCGCGGAGACGGGCGAGGGGCTGGACGGGCTGCGCGCGGCCATCCACGGCAGGCTCAGCGCCTTCACCGGCAACTCCGGTGTGGGCAAGTCGAGCGTGCTCAACGCGCTCGACCCGGCGCTGGCGCTGCCCGTCGGCGAGGTGAGCAAGGCGCTCGGCCGCGGGCGGCACACGACGCGTCACGTCGAGCTGTTCTCCCTCGGGGAGGACACCTATGTGATCGACACGCCGGGCTTTTCCTCGTTCGACACGCAGGAGCTGGATCTCGAGCTCAAGGCGCACCTGCCGGAGACGTTTCCGGAGTTTGCCCCGTATGTGGACGACTGCCGCTTTGTCGGCTGCAGCCACACGAAGGAAAAGGGCTGCGCCGTGCTGCAGGCGCTGCGCGAGGGGAAATTCCCCAAGAGCCGCCACGAGAGCTATGTGCGGCTGTATAACGAGCTGAAGGACCTGCGCGAGTGGGATAAAAAGTGAAAAATCACCCCGCACCGGAGAAATTTTGCCCGGCGCGGGGTGATTTTTTGTTTCGGGATGCCTTCTGCCGTAATCCCGCGGCAGAACAAAACAGGGGAGCGGACACCCGTCCGCTCCCCTGCAGTGCTCTATTTGCTGCTCTCCGCCGCGGGCGGGAAGGTCAGATGCGCCTTGAAAAGATCGCCGTCGATGACGATTTCAAACAGTCCCTTCTGCAGCTGCGTCAGGCTCTGCGCAATCGAGAGCCCCAGACCGCTGCCCTCCGTCGAGCGCGACGCGTCGCCGCGGACGAAGCGCTCCGTCAGCTCCTGCCCGGAGATGTTGAGCGGATAGCGCGAGATGTTCTTGACCGTGAGATGCACCATCCCGCCCGCCTCGGCCGTCGTGAGATAGACGCGCGTGCCGGAGAGGGCGTATTTGCAGATGTTCCCCATGAGGTTATCGAGCACGCGCCACAGAAGCCGCCCGTCGGCCTGAATGACGGGTGAATCCTCGCAGAAGTCCATGACCGGCTCGAGCGCGCACTCTGCGAGCCGCGGCGCGTATTCGCCGACCACCTGCCCGAGCAGCAGGTGCAGGTCCGTCGGCTCGAGCACGACGGGGATGTTCCCCGTCGCGGCCTTCGACGCCTCGACGAGATCCTCCGTCAGCTTCTTCAGCCGCTGCGACTGCCGGTCGAGCACGGCGACGTACTCGCGCGCGGGCCCCTCCGGGAGAGGTTCCTTTTTCAGCAGGTCGACGTAGTTTACGATGGAGGTGATGGGCGTTTTGATGTCGTGGGAGACGTTCGTGATGAGCTCTGTTTTCAGGTGCTCGGATTTCATCCGCTCCTCGACGGCGCGCTGCACCCCGGCACCGACGCTCCCGAGGTGGTCGGCGTGGGCGCGCAGATCCGGCAGCGCCCAGCGCGAGAGCGCGGGCGAACCGGCATAGTCGCCGCGGGCGAGCTTTTCGCCCGCCTCCTGCAGCCGCCGCAGATCGAGCGCCAGCAGCAGCGCCGCGAGGATGACCGCGCCGTTGACGAGCAGCACGATGAGCAGGAGCATCCCGTCGCCGCTGTAGCTCACGGCCCAGAGGTTTACGATCAGCACCGCGCCCAGCACGAGCGCCGTCCGCCACACGAGGGGAAGGCCGCGTACCAGCTGCCGCATACCGCACCAGAGAGAGCGCGCGGCGCGGCCCGTGACGCGCACGGTGCGCCAGATGAGCGTGTTGCGCCACAGGTCACCGGCCTTACAGCGGGCGGCAAAGCTCACGGCGAACAGCGCAGTCACGCACAGGAGCGCTGCCCAGTAAACGATCGACGAGAGCCAGTAGAGCCCGACCGTGGCCCAGCTCGCCTCCATCCACATGCACAGCGGCACCAGAAACAGCACGTCCAGCGGGATCCGGTCGAGCCACGTCAGATAGATGCCCTCGTGCTCCGCCCAGTGCCCCGCCGACGAGAGCGAGAATACCAGGCAGACAAGACACCCCGCCGCGCAGACGGCAATGAACAGGACTCTTCCGCCGACCTCGTCGCCCGGCATGTAGTTCGAGAAAAGCTGCGCGGTCCGCAGCAGCGCCAGAAAACCCAGCAGGACAAACAGCACAAGGGCGGTCAGCTTCGCCCAGAGCTTATCGCGCAGCACCCTCATCCGTTTGCCGCCTCCACCTTATAGCCCTTGCCCCAGACGACCGTGAGATAGCACGGCTCGGCGGGGTTGATCTCGATTTTCTCGCGGATGTGGCGCACATGGACGGCCACGGGGTTGTCAGAGCCCGGCACCTCGCGCCAGACGCGGCGGTAGATCTCCTGCGGGGAGAAGACCTTGCCCGCGTGCTGCATGAGAAACTTCAGAATGTCATACTCGCGCGGGGTGAGCGAGACGGGCTCACCGTCGACGGTGACGCGCTTGGCATCGTCGTCGATCGTGACGGCCCCGACGGTGATGGCGCTCGGCGCGGGCTGGCCGCCGCCGAGCTGCAGGTATCGCCGCAGCTGCGAGCGCACGCGCGCCAGCAGCTCCACGGGGTTGAAGGGCTTGGTGACATAGTCGTCCGCGCCGACGTTGAGCCCGAGCACCTTGTCCGTGTCCTCGGACTTCGCCGTCAGAAGGATGACGGGCAGGTTGTGGTGCTCACGCAGACGGTTGAGCGCGGTGATGCCGTCCATGCCGGGCATCATCACGTCCAGCAGCGCCAGATGGATGTCCTCGCGGTCGATGACCTCGAGTGCCTCCGCGCCGTTCCCGGCCTCGAACACGCGGTAGCCCTCGGCGGTGAGGTAGATGCGCAGGGCGGAGACGATGTCTTTTTCATCGTCGCAGACAAGAATATTATACATGATTTTCTCCTTCGCAATGGTTCAGAATGGCAGCAGCTCCGAGCGGCCGCTGCTGCGCAGTGAGGCGGCGCTGACGCGGTGCTCAATGGGCTTCCACTCCCCCTTGCTGAACAGTGCAGCCAGCGAGATGGGGAGATAGGTAAACATAAACAGCGGGAACGTGAAGGCATAGAGCACGCGGCGCGCGCGGCCCGTGTGGATGTGGCGGCGCTCGGTGACGGTGGTGATCGCGCCGATCACGAAGAGCGTGAGGTACATGCTCAGCAGCATCTGTCCGAGGGACTGCAGCGCGATGAGGATGCTCCCGCCCGTCCAGACACCCCAGATGGCGAGCGCCAGATTGCTCGCGATGCTCACCGTCGAGAGAACGAACGCCGGCATGATGGCCATAGACATGTCAAAGCACGAGAAGTTCCCGCGCAGGACGCCGCCGAGCAGGCGTGTGCCGTAGCGCTGGAAAACCTGCAGATACCCCTTCGACCAGCGCAGGCGCTGCCGCCACGACTGGCGGAAGGTGGTGGGCTGCTCATCGTAGAGCACGGCGTCGGGGCAGAAGGCGATTTTGCGCCCCTGCAGAATCTCGTGGATGGAGAACTCAATGTCCTCGGTCAGCAGGTGGAACGGCCACGGGCCGGTCTCCTCGAGCACGGCGCGGCTGAAGAGAAACCCCGTGCCGGAGACGGCACAGCTCGTCCCGAGGAGGGAGCGCGCGTGGTTTAAGTACCGGCTCTCGCGCAGGAACCACAGGGCGTAGCCGGCGGAGATCCAGTTGTCGCCGTAGTTCTTGCTGGCGCGGTAGCTGGTGATGATGTCGTGCCCGGCGGAGAACGTGCGGTTCTTCTGCTCGATATAGTCGGGGGAGAGGAGGTTATCGGCGTCAAAGACGAAGTAGCCATCGTATCCGGCCGGGACGTCCCGCGCGATATGGGTGAGGAGCGTCTGGAGGGCGTAGCCCTTACCGACCTGCTGGCGGTTGAAGCGCTCATAGACAACCGCGCCGCCCTCGCGCGCGATGCGCGCGGTGTCGTCGGTGCAGTTGTCGGCGAGGACATAGACCGTGAGCAGCTCGCGCGGGTATGTCTGGGCGCGCAGGCTCGCGAGCAGGTCGCCGATGACGGCGGCTTCGTTGCGCGCGCAGATGAGGATGGCATAATGATTGCTCGCCGGGGCGGCCGGGAGCGCGGCGCGGCGGCGCCTGAGCCACAGCACGGCGGGGATATACAGAAACTGGTAGGCATAGCAGACGAAAAAGACGACTGAGATGATAAAATTGATGGTTTTCAGCGTTTGCATGGCGTTCTTCCTTTCTTCCGGAGAGAACGCTCAAGCGTACTAACGCGTTTAGTACACCGAGCGTATCATATATCCGCCGTCCTGTCAAGGGCTTCGCCCGCGGCCCGGCGGATGCTCACAGTATAGAAAAGAAGGCGTTAAGAAACAAGGCGAGAAGTGTTTAAGATTCCATTAAGGGTTGGGGACGGTTTTGTCACGGGGGGTTATCTCTCCGATGGGTTTGCCTCCGGCGGGTACCTTTCTTTCTTCGGCGAAAGAAAGGTACCCGCCGGAGGAAGAACCAGCCGATTCCGCCACCGGACTTACACACTGACGTCAAACAAAAAGAGATCTGCATGCAGAACATACAGACCTCTTTTATTTGCGGTATAATTCCCGTTTACGCCTTCTTGGCGATGTCGCACAGGGCGGTGAACGCCACGGCGTCGTTGATCGCCATCTCGGAGAGCATCTTGCGGTTGATCTCGATGCCGGCGACCTTCAGACCGTGCATGAAGCTGGAGTAATTCATGCCGTTGGCCTTGCAGGCGGCGGAGATGCGGGTGATCCACAGCTGACGGAAGTCCCGCTTCTTCAGGCGGCGGCCCACATACGCGTAGGTCAGGGACTTCATCACCTGCTCGTTGGCCATCTTGAAGTGCTTGGACTTGGCGCCCCAGTAGCCCTTGGCCAGCTTCAGAGTCTTATTTCTTCTTTTACGCGCCATCATAGCGCCTTTCACACGTGCCATTCTTAATTGCCTCCTATTCTAACGCTTCCGTATCTTATTTGTAGGGGATCATCTTGCGGATCGTCGCCTCGTTGGTGCAGTCGGCGTAGGTACCGCTGCGCAGACGACGGCCGCGCTTGGTGTCCTTCTTGGTGAGGATGTGGCTCTTAAAGGCGTGCGCTCTCTTCACCTTACCGGATTTCGTCAGATTGAAGCGCTTCTTGGCGCCGCTGTGAGTCTTCAGTTTAGGCATAATGAATCTCCTTCCATCTGTTTTTCCGCGTGTGCGGAAAACTTTGTCTTACTTACCCGCCTTCGGGGAGAGGAACATGGACATGTTTCTGCCCTCGAGCTTGGCTGCTTTGTCCAGCGTGGCAACTTCGGAGCAGAGCTCTGCGAACTTCTTGAGCAGATCACGTCCGATGTCCGTGTGGGCCATTTCGCGTCCGCGGAAACGGACGGAAACCTTCACCCGGTTGCCATCGGCCAGGAACTTCTGTGCGTTTTTCAGCTTGGTGTTGAAATCCCCAACGTCAATGCCCGGAGACATACGGATCTCCTTGATCTCCACCACATGCTGGTTCTTTCTTGCTTCCTTCTCCCGCTTGCTCTGCTCGAACTTATACTTGCCGTAGTTCATCAGTTTGCAGACAGGGGGGGTCGCCTGGGGGGAAATCTTCACCAGATCCAGGCCCTTTTCATCAGCGATGTGCAGCGCCTCCGCCGAGGAAACGATGCCCAGCTGCTCGCCGGTTTCGCCGATCAGGCGGATCTGCGGATCACGGATCTCTTCATTGAGTTCATGCTGTAGCTTGCTAATAACCGAAGCACCTCCATTCTAAAATAAAAAACGCGAATGCACTCTGCATCCGCGCCGCAGCGCAAAGCACCCGCATTCTTCGCGGAAACTCTGCGTGATGGTCTGCTGTTAACCTCTTTGCCGGGGGCGGGAGGTGAGGGCGGATGCACCGACC
This sequence comes from uncultured Eubacteriales bacterium, assembly GCA_900552475.1. GTDB lineage: Bacteria > Bacillota > Clostridia > Oscillospirales > Oscillospiraceae > Vescimonas. The sequence goes on from USAC01000004.1 coordinate 29,178, forward strand.
TTCTTTGTTTTCTCAAATACTATATCACTCCGGACGCGGGCTGTCAATGCTTTTTTGACGTATTTGCACGGAATTTTTTGCCCAAAGCGTGCATATTCGGCACGCTCGCGGCCACACTAAGCGCAGTACGAACGGTACGGAGAGGAGGTGCGCTCCATGGAGAACTGCAAAAACCAGAACCAGAACCGCAATCAGAATCAGAACCAGCAGCAGGAGACGAACAAGCAGAATAAGCAGAACAAACAGAACCAGCAGAATCAGAACCAGAAGTAACACGTATTTAAAAGGTTGGCCGCAGCATCCGCTGCGGCCAACCTTTTATTACTTGAAAAGAGCGCAGCTCTTTTCAAGTAGAAGATTTCACTCTACTCCGCGCAGAGTGTTTTTTGCGGCGTACACGCCGCCGCAAAAAACGGATTTCATCTTATTCGCGCCGTGCGCGGCGCGAACTCTGTGAGACATTGGGGGGTTACAGCTTGGCGGGGTAGACGCCTGTTTCGTGCAGGCGGCGGAGCTCGGCGGCGACGGTCTCGCGGTCCTCGTGGTACGTCATGCCGAACCAGCGATCCGCCGAGTGCAGCACCGACACATGCAGACGGCCTTGCGCGAGCAGGTCGCCGACCATGTTCGGCAGCAGGCACTCCGCCTTGATGTTGGTCTTTGCATCGTCCGAGCGGAGAAATGCCTCGAAATACGTCTCAAGCTCGTCGAAAATCGCGGGGGTGAAGCCCCAGAAGTTCATGGAGACGGGCGTGTCCGGGTCGAGCGGGCGTGGGGTGCCGTCCGCGATGTCGGCGATGTGTCCGTCGGGGTAGAGCTGGATCTTCAGCGCTTCCTTCACGCCCGTCAGCTCGCCGTTTTCCACGCGGCAGATCCCGCGCGAGACAGTGCCGTTGAGACTGACGGTGTTTTTGAGCAGATACCCGACCATCGTGGCGCGGCCGCTTTGCGGCAGGCGGCAGAGCTCGTCGTACATCGCGCGGTAGGCGTCGACACCGTAGTAGTCGTCGGCGTTGATGACGCAGAAGGGCTCGTTTACATAGTCGCGCGCGCAGAGCACGGCGTGCGTCGTGCCGAAGGGCTTCGTGCGCCCGGCGGGCAGGGTATAAAACGCGGGCAGACTCTCGAAATCCTGAAATGCGTAGCAGACCTCGAGCGGCTTTCCACCGCGGGTGGTCTTGCCGCGCAGACTGTCGCCGCAGAGGGTCCTGACCAGACCGAGAATCTCGGGCTTGACGATAAAGACGACCTTCGTAAAGCCCGCGCGGATGGCGTCGTGGATGGAGTATTCCATCAGCACCTCACCGTTCGGGCCGACGCCGTCGACCTGCTTATTTCCTCCATAGCGCGAGCCGAGACCCGCCGCCATGATGACAAGGGCTGCGTTCATTTCTTTTCCTCCTTTTCCGCCGTCGGGGGCGGTTATGCACCGCGAGTATACCACATTTTGCCGCGCGCTTCAAGACGGATTCCCGGAATTCCGGCAAAATACCGATCGTATACCGCCCATTTTGCGGTATGTGCGGCCGCTTTTAGAGCGCAAATGCACATTTTTTCGACATTTTATAAAAAGGTAACAGTTTTGTAGTGGATTTTCCGGCGGCATGGGTTTATAATAATAAGCCTATATTGCATATGTTCCGGCGTATGCCAGTTCTGACAAAGAATCCGAAACCGAAAAAAGGAGAATTTCCGATGAAGTCATCCAGCTATTCCGGCGCCGCGCGTCCGCGTAAGCGAACGGGTGCCGACCATTTCGGCCTGTTTACGCTGTTTTTGCTGCTGGCCGCGAGCCTTGCCCTGTATATCCGCCTGATGGCGACGGGCATGCTCTCGAACCTGTATCTGATTATCCTGATGGTGGTGCTGATCGTGCTCAACGCCGTGAGCGTGATTGTGCAGCTGCCCCTGCGGCGCAACAAGGCAGGAAAGCTCATCATGGGCATCGTGTCGCTGCTGCTCTCGGGTGCGATGCTCTACGGCGTGGTTGCCGTGAACTCCGTCCAGTCCGCGCTGAGCAAGATCGTCGGCAAGATGACGGAGACGGAGATCACCGAGGTGCGCGTCATGAACGACAACCCCGCCACCAGCATGGGAGACACGAGGGGCTATACCTTCGGCTACATTGCCGACGCCGATACGAAGAACACGCAGAGCATCCTCGACGAGATCAGCAAGAGCTTCGGCACGATCAAGTCCAAGGGCTACGATTCGATGACCGCGCTGGCCGACGCGCTCTATGACGACGAGGTCGACGCGATTCTGATCAACCAGGGCTATGTCGACCTGCTCACGGAGAAGGACGGGTACACCGACTTCCGCGACCAGACCCGCGTGCTCTATACCTACACCACGACCCATGAGGTCGACCCGATTGTCCCGAACACTTCCATCACGAAGGAGCCGTTCGTGGTCTACTGCAGCGGCATCGACGCGCGCGTGGATGACATCTCGGCCAAGAGCCGCAGCGACGTGAACATTCTCGCCGTTGTCAATCCGACGACCAAGCAGATCCTGCTGGTAAATACGCCGCGCGACTACTACCTGCCGCTGGCACGCAACGGAGAGTTGGACAAGCTCACCCACGCCGGACTCTACGGCATCGACGAGTCGATGAAGGTGCTCGGCAACCTCTACGGGGTGCAGGCGGACTACTATGTCCGTGTGAACTTCGCGGGACTGGTGAAGATTGTCGACGCGCTCGGCGGCGTGGATATTGAGTCCGATGCGAATTTCTCCTGTGTTCCGATGGAGACGCCCGACGGAAACGGCGATTATACCTATCAGAAATATTCCTTCACCAAGGGCATCAACCACGTCAACGGCTCACAGGCGCTCGCCTTCGCCCGTGAGCGCAAGGCCTTTGCCGATGGGGATAACCGCCGCGGTCAGCATCAGATGACCGTCATCAAGGCCATCGTGAACAAGGCCTGTTCCTCGGCGGTGCTCACGAAGTATCAGGAGCTGCTCAAGGCGGCCTCGGACGCGTTCATTACGAACATGCCCTATGCCGACATCAGCTCCCTCGTGCAGATGCAGCTCGGCGACATGGCGGACTGGAACATCACAACCTATGCCGTCTCCGGCGAGGGCAGCACGGAATACTGCTACGCCCTCGGCGACAAGGCGTGGGTGATGATCAAGGATTCCTCCAAGGTCAATACCGCCAAGAATATGATCCAGCAGGTGATCAACGGCGAGGTGCCGACGACATCCTCGTCCGATTCCAACTGACCCCGCACCAACTGAAAAGTGCCCGGCACAGCCGGGCGCTTTTTTTGGTTCTGTATCAACATATAGTACATAGGAGTGGTTTTTATGCGCGATTCCAAGAAGCTCGTGGGGCATCTGTATGCCATGTTTACGATCCTCGTCTGGGGCAGCTGCTTTGTGCTGACGAAGAACCTGCTGGCCGTGGGGATCACCGCTGTCCAGATTATCCCGCTGCGGATGATTCTGGCGTATGTGACGCTGCTGGTGATGCGGCCGCGCTTCATGCGCCTGCCCCTGCGCGACGAGCTGATGTTCATCCTGATCGGCATTACCGGCGGCAGCGTCTACTTCTTCCTGCAAAACAGCGCCCTCGCGCATACCTACGCCGCGAACGTCAGTATCCTCATCGCGCTCAGCCCCATCCTGACGGTCATCCTCGCGCAGCTCTTCTCGCGCAAGGGCGAGCGGCTCGGCAAGTGGGTCTACATCGGCGCGGTGATCGCGATCGCGGGCGTGGTGATGGTTGTCCTCAACGGTACGCTCACCTTCCACCTCAGCCCCGTGGGCGACCTGCTGGCGCTGGGCGCGGCGCTGCTGTGGGCGATTTATTCCATCCTGATCAAGCCCTACACGGAACAATATGACAGCTTTCTCGTCACGCGGCGCGTCTTTTTCTGGGCATTCATCACGGCCATTCCGCTCATGCTCATGACGGACGGCATGCCGAACCTCACGCCGCTGTTTACGCAGCCGAAGGTACTGCTGTCGTGGATATTTCTCGCCGTGTTCGGAAACGCCATCTGCTTTGCCATCTGGAACATCGCCTTCCAGCGGCTCGGCGTCGTGATTACGAACAACTATCTCTATGCCTCGCCGTTCGTGACGCTGATCGTCGGCTGGCTCCTGCTCGGCGAGCCGGTGTCGCTCATGAGCATCATCGGCGCCGTGCTGATTACGGTAGGCGTCATCTGCGCGCTGAAGAAAACCGAGAAATAAGCTCCTGTTAAGCGAAAATACAGAACCCGGTCTATACCGGGTTCTGTATTTTTATGCGCACAAGCTGTATATATGCATAATATTACAAACGGCGGTGTGGAGGGAAAGGAAAATTTTGTCATTCTTTCTTATTGCGAGATATACGCGAATTACGCATATTTATTTACAGAACAGTGAAAACGATGCATAATATCCAAACCACATGCGAGGTGATCCACATGCGTAAGCGACGAATTCTCCCCGAGTACCTGCCAACCTGACGGAAATATTTGAGAGGAGAAAATCATGCACTATTCACACAAGACCAAGCATCAGGTGCTCTCCGGCGTTCTGGCGCTGATCCTGAGCCTGAGCCTGCTGCTGCCGACGATCCCCACCGTCTGGGCCGATGAGGCCGCAGACCCCGAGACGGTTATCGAGTCCGTCACCGACCAGCTCGCGGCCGCGGGCGAGACCACCACCCCTGTCACTGAGAGCGAGCCGGCCGCCGCTCCCGCCGCCTCCTTCCAGAGCACCGACGACGGCGCGGATGTCATCGCGCTAACCCAGAACGGCCACTTCCTGGCCAAGATCCCCCTGCCTGAGGGCGTGACCGTTACGGAAAACGACCTTGCGAGCATCGTCTGGTCCATGGACAAGGACGAGACGAAAGAATATGTTGACGCCGATCAGTATCCCAACCAGACCAAGGGCGGCGAGCTGAGCACCTGGCAGACGAGCAAGAAGACTCCGCTGTTCACTATGGAGAGCTGCACGCTCGCCGAGGAGAACGGCACGACCTACCTCTGCCTGAGCTTCAGCAGCGCCTGCTACTGGGGCAGCGACCCCAGCGCCCCGCACAGCAACGGCGGTTCGTACCTCGACGTGTGCGGCTATTTCAACCTGACCGCCAAACTCGGCGAGATGGCGCTCGGCTCCGCGGCCGTGAAGATTGTCCCCTACGACAGCTTCCACACCATGCAGGAGATCTATGAGGATCTCGACAACATGGTGACCTACGCCGCCGACAACACGAACCTCTATGTCAAGAAGTTCTCCATGGGTACCTCCTCCGGTGCGATCTACGAGCCGCTCGACATGCCCTACATGATCCTCGCGAAGGACGCGCAGGCCGTGTCCGAATGGCTGGCCTTCTGCGACAAGGCGGAGACCGACCCGACCGGCACGCTCAAGGACATCGCGGCCGGCAAGTACGACGACCTGAAGGTCCCCGTCATGTATTCGAACATCCATCCCAATGAGGTCGCCGCCACCGACGGCGTGATGGCCTTTGCGTGGATGCTGATCGAGAGCGCCGCCGCGGACGGCAAGCTCGACTACACGAAGCTCACCGGCTTTACCGACGAGGGCAAGGCGGAGCTTGCCGCCGAGATGGGCCCCGTGGGCGCGGCGGGCAGCACCGCTGTCCCCGACCTCGTCAAGGACACCGCCACCTATCTCGGCTATCTGACTGCGGGCAACCGGGGCTCCGGCGTGATCGACCTCGACAAGTACTACACCAGCGAGGACGTCAGCCTGACCGTTGACGAGCTGCTCGACGATGTGTTCTTCATCCTCGTCCCCGAGGAGAACGTCGAGGGCAGAACGTATGTCACCCGGCACCCCTCCGGCGGCTATGACCTGAACCGGGACAACTCCTTCCAGACCACCGCCGAGACCCAGAACATGCAGCACCTCATCGCTACCTTCAACCCGACCCTTCTCACCGAGTTCCACGGCCGGATCAAGGGCTTCCAGGTGGAGCCTTGCGACCCGCCGCACGAGCCGAACTTCGAGTATGACCTGCTGGCCAAGCACCTGCTGAGCGCGGGCGAGGCTCTCGGCATCGCCGCCGTGGCCAACAACGACGGCTACAACAGCTACGTCACCCCGCAGAGAGACTATCTGTACTACACCGGCAACAAGACCGCCGACGGCGCGGATGAGACGTACTGGGAGCCGTGGGACGATATGTCCACCTCCTACACGCCGCAGTTCGCGATGCTGCAGGGCACCATCGCCTTCACCGTCGAGCTGCCCGCCTATAACGACGACACCGTGCAGGCCGTCCAGTACGGCTGCCTGGGCCAGAGCGTCTACGTCGCGGGCGAGAAGAACTCCATCCTGACCTGCCAGGTGCAGATCTACGAGAGAGGTGTCACGAACGCGAACTCCGATTCGCATGACATGGTCGGCCAGTGGCTGTGCAACCAGTACGACGTCGAGGGCGCGGAGGCCGGACTCTTCCGGCCCGAGTACACCGGCGAGGGTGAAAACGGCAACTTCTATCCCGAGTGCTACATCATCCCCCTCGACGGCGCGAACCAGAGCAATCTCCAGGCCGCCTACGACATGATGACCTGGCTGAGCCGGAACGACGTGAAGATCCTCGTCACCGAGCAGCCCGTCACGGTTGACGGCGTCACCTATCCCGCGGGTACGATGGTCATCTCCATGTATCAGGCCAAGCGTTCCGTCGCCAATGGCGCGCTCTATGACGGCACGTTCATCACCGACTGGACCGACCTCTACTCCGAGGGCATCACCTCCTTCGCCGCGACGAGAGGCTTCGACATGGTCACCGTGACCAAGCCCGCCGTCTACCAGACCGTCAGCGCCGCCTGCGGCAGCTGGATGGGCTATGACGACTGCAAGCTGTATGTCGCCGCGAACAAGGGCACCTACTTCACCGGTAAGCACGGCGCCGACGTCGTGATCTCCAACGCCTCCGAGGATTCCACCGCCGCCGTCAACGCCCTGCTGCAGGCGGGCAAGACCGTCGGCATGGTGACGGATGCGCAGAGCGGCTTCTACGGCGACTTCATCTGCTCCTATGCCGACTTCCTGACGGTCGCGGACAAGTTCACCGTGAGCGCCACCGGCATCTCCCAGAAGGACGCGGGCTATCCCGCCGCGACCACCATCAGTAAGGCCCCCGTCGTCTACATCACCGGCGCGGCGGGCAAGAACTCCTCCGGCTTCGTCTATACCAGCCAGGTCAGCAGCGCGGCCAACTGGAACTATGACCGCTGCGCCATGGAGCTGATGGGTTTCGAGACGACCACCGACCTCAGCGCCGCGACCGGCATCATCGGCGCATCCAGACCGAACGCCGACGCGCTCGCCGCCATCCAGAGCGGCACGCCCTACATCGGCTACGGCAGCAATTCCTCCACCGTCGCCAAGCTGATCGGCGCCGCACGCAGCAGCGCCAGCGGCATGGACTGTCTCGGCTTTGTGACCTATCCCACGACGACGCTCGTGAACGCCAGCTATGTCGTGGACGGCGACGATATCCTCTACGGCTACGGTCTTGGCTGGTTCTCCGAGATCCCCGAGGGTGCGCAGGTGCTCGTCCAGATGGACGGCTCCAAGACCCCGACCGAGGGCTTCATCAAGGCCAACACCGACAGCGGGAAGGAGAAGATGAACGCCTACCTCGATAACTCCGTGCAGGCCATCCAGTATCAGGGCGCCGATACGGAGGGCAATCAGGTCAACGTCGTCCTCTTCGCCAACTCCCTGACCAACAAGGTCCACCAGAGAGACGAGTATGCCTTCATCAGCAACTACCTCTTCTCCTCCGTCCTCAGCAGCGAGGCCTATGTCCCGACCGAGGCCGCGTCCTACACGCTGAGCTACAGCGTCGATGGCGCGCAGGCCCCCGCGGATGCCGCCTCCTATGAGGAGGACGACACCGTCACCCTCGCCGCCGCGCCGGAGAAGGGCGGCTATACCTTCAGCGGCTGGACGATCGGCGAGCAGACCTTCGAGGCAGGCGCGCAGATTGTTCTCGACAGCAGCCTGACCGCGCAGGCCGATGAAAATGGCGTCATCACCGTCACGGCGCAGTTCTCCCAGAACCCCGTCGAGCCGGTGACTCCCGATCAGCCCGCTGACCCTGCGCAGCCCGGCGCAAGCACCGGTGATCACAGCCAGATGACCGTTTGGATCTCCCTCGCCGTGCTCTGCGGCGCAGGCATCGCCGCGGCCGTGATCGGCGGCAAGAAGAAAAAGGCGTAAAACCGCAAAAAATGATCCCGCACCGATTGGCGTGTGGTCGTAAAAGAGAAATGGAGCGTATCGGTAACGATACGCTCCATTTTTCATATTCTTGGCTCTCCCAAAGGGAGAGGCAGGAGACAGCCCACTCAACCGGGGCGGCGGACTTTAATTTGTCCCCAAATGGAGAAGTCACGGCTGCGCTCTGCCTGCGAGAAAATCCGTCAGCTCCTGCTCAAACGCGCGGCAGACGGCGGTGCTGCGCGTCTGGCTGCGCTGACTGCGCAGCAGATAGATGTTCCAGAGCTCCGGCGGGTCCGTCAGCTCGTAGATCTGCAGCGGGGCGCGCTGCACCAGCAGCTCCGCCGAGGCCTGCGGCAGGAGCACCCAGTAGGCCGGGTCGTTCAGAAACGTGATGACGCCGGAGGCGGTGTTCACCTCGATATGCGCGCGGTGGCTCGTACCGAACCACTTCTCGCGCCAGCGGGTGATGCCGTTGAAGTCGCCGCCGACGGACTGTACCTCCATCTCCGGATCCAGCTCGCCCGGGTGGACGGGAACGGACGGATCGCCCGCGCCGACGGTGCGCACAAGGCACAGCGGCTGGCTGTCGATGCAGCGGGCCACGACGCCGCCGAGGTTCGAGGAGTAGGCAGCAAAGCCGAAGTCGACCAGATCCTTCGACACGAGGTCATACGTCTCGCGCGAGTCGCAGATCTTGACGCAGACCTTCTTATCCGGGTTGCGGCGGATATAGCCCTGCAGCTTGGGGGTGACGATCCGGTCAAAGGTGCTCTCGTTCGTGGCGATGCGGACGACGGAGAGGGCGGAGCTGCGGATGAGCTCCGTCTCCTCATAGAGCGCCTTCCACCGCTCGGCGACGGGGATGAACTCGCCGCCCTGCCGCGTCAGCTCGACGATGCGGTGCCCCTTGGCGCGCAGAAAGAGCTGGACGCCCATCTCGTCCTCAAGGCTTTTGAGACGGTTGCTGACGGCGGACTGGGACAGGTAGAGGTTCTCCGCCGCCTTCGTGATGTTGCGGCAGCGCACCAGCTCCAGAAAGACTTCGATGTCCTTGTAATTCACGGGAAACGCCCCCTTTTGGGCCTATTTTACACTACCCGCCGCCCAAGCGCAAGCCCCGGCTCTCCGATCGGAGAGCCGGGGCTTGCGCTTGTATAAGAAGGGGTAGGAGTTAATTGGTTTCCGCGGCTGTTTCGGCGGACTCGAAGCGGCGGCCGATGCCGGTGAGGATGCTCAGCAGGAAGATGAGCAGCAGACCCCAGCAGTGGAAGTTATAGGGGATGATGTCGAGGAAGGAGAAGTTCGGATCCATCCCGTCGATGGCCAGCGCCACACCCAGCGACACGAGCGTCGGGTTGCCGTGGGGCATCAGGCCGGTCGCGCCGCAGGCCACGCCGTCGAGGATGTTCGCGCCGCGGCAGCGGTCGATGTGGAAGATCTTCGTGATGCGGCGCACGAGCGAGCCGAAGAAGATGATGGCGATGCCGCTGCCGCCGGTGACAACCGAGCCGATCGCCGCGACGAGGTAGCAGATCAGCTCGCCCGAGCGCGGGGACTTGCAGTGCTTCACCAGACTCTCGGTCATCTCGTCGAAGGCACCGCTGCTATTGAGAATCTCGAGCAGCTGGAACAGGAGGATGACGTACAGGACGAGCACCATCATGCCCGTCATGCCCGCGATGATGGGGCCGTCGTTGGCGAACATCTTGTCCGGGCCGATCGTGCCGAGCACGAGGTTGAGGACGATGCCGCTGAGGTTGCAGACGATGAGCGTACCCATCAGATCCCAGCCCTTACGCATCATGAACACCATCATAATCGGGAGCACCAGCAGCACGAGCGCCCTGGCGGAGCTGCCGTCGAGATCAAGGCCGGCGGGGACGCCCGCGTCCTTGACAAGGCCGAACACGGCGAACAGAACCGCCGCGACGGCGCCGGAGATGGCCGCGTACGGGAAGCGTGTGCGCACGACCTGGGAGACGTCGGCCTCCTGCGTCAGCGAGGAGGAGATCGTCGTGTCGGAGATGGGGGCGAGGTTATCGCCGAAGATCGCGCCGGAGATGATCGCGCCGCACATGAGCCCCATGTCGATGTTCAGGCTGAAGGCCAGCGGCAGGAGAACCGGCGCGACGGCGGCCACCGAGCCGGTGGACGTGCCGCAGGAGGTGGAGATCAGCAGGCAGGCGATAAAGCCGATCAGCGGGATCCAGCCGGCGTTCATGCCGAGTTTGGAGATGCCCCAGATCAGGGCGGTGATCAGACCGCTCTGACGCAGGAGCTGGGCGAGCATACCGGCCATGAGATAGGCCATGAGGATCGTGCCGAGCATGGGGTTCTGCAGCCCCTTGAGCGTGATTTTGCCAAACTGCTTTTTATCCTTGCAGAGCAGGAAGCCGACGGAAATCGCGAAAAACGAGATGCCGGTCAGACGGTTCAGTCCGCCGCCGCCGATGATCGTGCTGGCGAGCATGCCGGCCAGCATGAGCAGAACAGGAATCCACGGGCCGACCTTGCCTCCGTAGAACATGGGCTTTTTTTCCATGGTGTGTACCTCCTTGTGTATTGTATTTCTCTCTATCAGATCTGTCAACCGGGGCTGCGCCCCGTGTTTTTATTTCTGCAGCTTTGCCAGCGCGTCGGTGATCTTCTGCGCGGCGCGCTCGAGATCCTCCGTCGCGTTTGCAAACGAGAAGCGCATGCAGCAGGCCGTCTCCTCGCCGTAGGCGCTGCCGGGCATGCCCACAACGCCTGCGTTTTCGAGCAGATACTCGCACATCTGCGTCGAGTCCATGCCGCCGATGTCGAAGAACACCCACGCGTAGAACGCGCCCTCGGGCTTCAGGCAGCGCACGCCGGGGATTCTGTTGAGCGCCCCGGTGAACAGGTCGCGGCGATAGGCGTAGGTCTGGCGCATCTGCTCGGTTTCGTACTCGCAGTGGAAGGCTTCGACGGCGCCCTTCTGCAGAAAGCCGCTCATGCAGGACAGGCTGTGCTGATACAGCTTATAGGCCGCGTCGAAGATCGCCTTGGGCGCGGCCAGATAGCCCATGCGCCAGCCCGTCATGGCCACGCTCTTGGAAAAGCCGTTCATCGTGGCGACGCGGTCGCGGATGGAGGGATAGCTGCCCATGCTGATGCTTTTGACTCCGTCGTAGACGAGCTTTTCATAGACCTCGTCGCTGAGCATGTAGACGTCCGGGTGGCGCAGCATGAACGCTTCGAGGATGTCGGCCTCGTCCTTGTGGAGGATACGGCCGGTGGGGTTATTGGGATAGTTGATGATGAGCAGGCGGGTCTTGTCGGTGCAGGCCGCCTCAAGCGCTTCGGCGGTGATGCGGTAGTCCTGCTGATAGTCGAGCTTGACCTTGACGGTGACGCCGCCCGCGGCCTGTACGATCGGCTCATAGGACACCCACGCCGGGTCGAGCACGAGCACCTCGTCGCCCTCGTTCAGGATGGCCTGTACGGCGAGATAGATGGCGTTCTTGCCGCCGGGGGTGACGAGAATGCAGTTTTCGTCGTACTCCAGCCCGTTCTCCTCGCGCAGCTTCTTCGCGATGGCCGCGCGCAGCTCGGGAAGGCCCGGCCCCACGACGTAGTGCGTATAGCCCTCGCTCAGGCTGCGGATGGCCGCCATGGAGATGCGGTCAGGGGTGGCGAAGTCCGGCTCGCCGCCGGCAAGGCCGATGACCGTGGGATCGGTCTTCTGCATCTGCTTTGCCCGCGCCATGAGTACCATGGAGGCGGAGGGCTTCATGCTTTCGATTCTGTGATTCATGGTTTGTTTCTCCTTATTTCAGCTTCTGCGCCGTCTCACGCAGCAGCGCCTCGGACGGCGATTTGCGGTCGATGGCGGATACGTCCGCGATGAGCCGCAGCAGGGAGACACCCTCCTCCCGTGCGACCTTCTGGAACAGCGGGAGAAATGCGGAGTGGCAGCCCGTCAGACCCAGCATCAGCTCCGTGGGGTTCACGGCGACATGGTAGTCGTAACCGCGCATCGCGGGGATGAGCGTCTCATCGAGATAGTGCAGCAGCCCGTAGAGGTCGACATCCGGCAGATAGCCCGCGCGCTGCAGCGTGGCGGCGGCCAGCTCGGTTGCGCAGTTGCCCGCGGAGCGGGCCATGCCCAGCAGGCCACAGTCGATCTCGTCGGCACCGGCGGCGGCCGCCGCGAGGGCGTTCGCCTGCGAAAGGCCGAGGTTGCTGTGGCCGTGGAAGCCGACGGGGATGGTGACGGCGTCCTTGAGCGCCTTGACGTAATCCGCCGCCTGCTCGGGGAACATCGTACCGGCGGAGTCCATGATGGTGATGCGGTCAACGCCCGCGTCCTGCAGCATTCTGGCCTCCTGCGCGAGCGCGGCGGGGGAGAGAATGTAGCCCTTCATGAGCGAGTAGCGGCAGGTGAGCCCCGCTTCCTTCACCAGCGAGACGGCCTGCACGGAGCCCGCGCCGTCACCGGCGTTCGCGCCGACGCGCAGGAAGTGCAGCCCCGCGTCCGCGGCGCGGCGGACAAGCTCTCTGTCCGCAAGCTTTGCGAGCAGGAACATGCCGATGCGCCCCTGCGGGAGATAGGGCTGCAGCGCGGAAAAGTACTCCTCGTCGCTGGGTGCCTGCGTTGCGCCGAGCTTGTCGTAGGCACCGAGCCCCTTGCAGTTGCCGCACTCGATGTCGGCGATGCTGCAGGAGAGCAGCGCCTGCACGATGCTCTCCGTCAGCGCGATGGGGAAGCCGTGGCCGACGACGTTGCCGCCGTCGCGCAGCGTGTTGTCAAATAGTCTGACCATGATAATCCCTCCTTGTATATTGGCGGATATTCCAGACGGAAGCGGTCACGTCCCGCCGAAATTTGTGAATCCTGCCCTTGCTTTCTTTATACCACAGATTAAATCATATAAAAAGCGATGAGTTCAGATAAATATTATAATGAAAACGGATAATTCGGCTCGCGGGAGGAGAATCCTGCGAAAAACAGATGAAACAGAGAAAATATATCGCTTTAAACCGGAAATATGTTGCAGTGCAGAATGTGAAGCGTGACAAAAATTCGTGAATCGATAAAAAAACGGAGTATTTATACTTAAAAAATCCTGATTTTGAATCTGCTATTGTTTAATCACCGTTTCGGAGGGCGTCAAAAGACGCCAGACACAGTTTTTTAAAGTCAGAAAGGAGAACCGATATGGAAAAGTATCATGCCACCCAGCTCATTGTAAAAGCCTTTCAAGAGAAGAAGATTCGCTTCCGCGTGGAGCAGCTCGGCCGTCAGGAGGAGATTCAGGCGGGCTTTCAGGTGGACTGCGGCCCGTTTGTGACCGTCCGTTTCATCAGTCTCGACGACGACAACGACGTGGCCATCCGCGCGCTCGGGATTGTCGGCGGCGTGCCGAAGGAGAAGCGCCTGCGCGTGCTGGAGGCCTGCAACGAGATCAACTGCAAGAGACGCTTCCTGAAGTTCGTCCTCGACCGCGACGGCGACGTCAACGTGGAGTACGACTTCCTGATGCGTGCGGACGACGGCTGCATCGGCGAGATGGCCTGCGAGGTGTTTGCCATCACGATGCACCTCATCGACAAGGATTATCCGCTGCTGATGAAGGCAATCTATACCGACGAACCGGTCTGCGGCGAGGAAAATCTGCGCATGCGCGAGCGCATGGCGCGCCTGCAGGGAAAGAAGGCAGACGAAGAGAACGGAGAGCCGTCCGCAGAGGACGATCCGGCGCCGGAGGAGGGCCTTGCCGAGCTGCTGGAGGGGCTCGACCTCTCGCCCGAGCAGCGCGAGCAGCTCCGCGCGGACATGCTTGAGCACCTCGCGGAAACCATCGCCGGGGACGCAGACGATGAGGACGATCCGGACGAACCGGACGAACCGGACGGTGAGGAGCACTGAACGAATGACCGGGGCGGCACCGCCGCCCCTGCCAGATAAAATTTATATTGAAAAGGAGAATGTTATCATGACGAACAACCCCATTGAGAAGGATTTGACGGCCGCTGAGGGCAAGTTTGAGATCGAGCTGCTGAACAAGGTGACGAACGCGGGCTATCCGCGCGCGGAGGTGTATCCGAACAACACGCTCGGCCAGATTCTGGTGGAGTACGCCGTGGATCTCGGCGTGGACCCCGACGACAGCAAGGTGAACTTCGAGAACAAGCGCACCGGCGAGACGACCCCCAAGCGCGACATGACGGTGGCGGAGTTCGGCCTGCAGGCCGGTGACGTGCTGGTCGTCTACGACAACGCGGGCGTGGCGTAAGCGCGGCTGAGGTGCGAGGATGCAGCTCCCGGATGTGCAGCAGTGGCTGCTGTATATGCTGGCGGCGCTGGCGGTGTGGTGGGTCGTCTCCCGGATCCGTAAGCGGCGCGCGGCGAAGCGGGCCGCGCAGCGCAGAGCTGCGGCCCATCCCCGTCAGAGTACCCAGCGGCAGCCCGCGCGGCGCCAACCGCCGCCCCTGCCGCGGCGGACACCGGATCCCGCGCCGCTTGCATCGCAGGCGCGTCCGCTGCCGCCGCGCCGTGCCCCCGTGCCGGCAAGAGCCGGTGCAGATGCGGGGCCCGCTGCGCGGCGGTGCGGCCCGCGCGGCCTGCGGCCGGATCAGTTCCCGTGCTGCCCGTATGACAAGCAGCGCAATCTCCCCGGCATGCCGCAGGTGATCTTCTGGGACAGCGGCGAGGAGTGCTACCGCTGCGCGCGCGGCCACCGGTTCCGCAAAAACGGCAAATTTCTGTGATGCCGAAGAGGAAAGGATGGAATATGAAAGGAATCTATAACCCGAAAAAGCTCACGACCGACCGCGAACGCTTCCATAAGATCCGCGTGCTGAATATCGGAGCCGGTGCGGTCGGCTCGGCGGCGGTGGAGCACGAGGCCAAGCTCTGCCTGTCGCTCGATGTGATCGACGACGACCGCTTCGAGCCGGACAACGCCGCCAAGCGCAGTTGCCTTGTCCGTACGCCCGAGGACGACGGCAGCAACAAGGCTCTTTGTCTCGGGCACCGCGTGCAGCCGCTGCTCGACGACGGCTGCACGGCAAACGGCATCGATGCGAATCTCCGTCTGCTCGGCCCCGAGGCGCTCGCGGACTACGATGTGATCGTCTGCGCGGTGGACAACAACGCCGCGAAGGTGCTGCTCAACGAACTGGTGCGCCGTCTGCCCGAGGAGCGCCGCCCCGTCGTCATCATGGACGGCACGCACGGCGAGATGGCGCAGAGCGTCATGCTCGATAACCGCGACTTCTGTCTGCGCTGTCTGATGGATGAGAGCTGGATGAAGGACGCGAGCGTGCGCACCTCGTGCACCGGCCCGCGCGTCCACCGCCCGGGCGACCACGCCGAGCACACCACGACCTCGGATCTCGCGAGCTCCATGGCCGCGCACCTCAGCTGTGAGCAGCTGCGCGCTTACGTCTCGGGCGAGGGCGCGGCGATGAACAAGCGCCTGACCTACACGGTCTATCCCCAGCTTGCGCTCGACGAGAGCCGCCCGCTGCGCGATCCGGGCTGCCCCGGCTGCCGCATCGGCCCGCCGAAGAACCTGCGCTGGCTGCGCGGAACGGTGCTGGAGGTGACGCTCGGCGAGGCGCTGGAGCAGCTGCGCGAAGCGCTCGGCACGGACGACTTCGAGCTGATGGCACACCGGTTAAGTCTGCCGGGCGCAATGTTCACGGGCTTTATCACGGACGGCGTCTGCCACTGCTGCGGAGAGCCTATCCGCGTCATGCGCCACGAGGGGCGCACGTCGCTGAGCGACCTGCGCTGCCCGGACTGCACGGCGAAGGGCCTTCCCGCGCAGATCGGCGAGCGCTTCACGGGCGAGAAGATGGTCTACGGCTTTTCGCCCGCGAGCGAAGCGGAGCTGAAGGCGCTTACGCTCTTCGAACTCGGCTATCCGCTCGGCGCGCACATCGACGTGCTGCAGCGCGGGGACGCACTCGACATCACGGATGCGTGCGTGACAAAGACGGTGTTCGCCTTCGACGGCGACCACGAGCAGATGCACAGAGTCACCCGGCTCTGACGGACAAGGAGGAGACAACATGGTCTATACCGGAACCTATATCGACGAAAACGGCGTCGGACACGAGATTTCTCTGACGGAGGAGGACTCGATCGAGGCGCTGAAGAACGACCGCGACGCGCTGCTGCGCCGCTACAACACCCAGCGCGTGACCGTGCGTCAGGTCAAGGCGCAGGAGGGCGAGGCGATGCGTTTTCAGCTGACGCTGCACGCGCCGACGCACTATCTGACAAGCGAGGATGACACCGAGCCCAAGCCCTGCGACGAGATGACCTGTACGCTCGTGTGTATGCCCGGCTACCCCATCACGCCGATGAAAGCGGGCTACGCGCCGGACCGCCACCTCGCAAGCCCGAACGTGGGCCGCAGCGGCTGGGCCTGCATCGACGAGTGGAAGGTTGGCGTGAGCTCCATGCTGACCGTGGGCGACAAGCTCCTGCACGACATGATCCACGACCCGAGCGTCACGCGCTATGACAGCGTGGCCAACAGCGACGTGGTCGCCTGGCACAAGCGCGGCGTCGAACGCGGCGCGTTCCCCACCATCGCGCCGAAGGAGCTCTGGGCGCCCGAAATCCCGCCGCTGCCGCGCCGCCGCGCGGTGGTCACGCCGCCCCCGCTGCCGCGCCGCCGCACGGCGAGAAGCTGAGGAGGTGCGCCATGACCTATACCTACACGCAGGCGCCGCCCATCCCGAAGCACCGCCCGCAGGAGCCGAAGAAGTACCCGACGCTCTCCATTAAAAAAGTCTGCGCGATGATCGAGGAGCGCTGCGGCAGCGTCCGCATCACCGAGCGCCACGGCAGGGAGTGCGGCAACTACGCCGTCATCCTGCCCGAGGCCATGCAGGAGCTGACGAGCATCATCTCCTACCGCCGCCGCTCGCCCATGAACGTCAATGAGCAGAAGTTCGGCGGCTACGGACACTTTCTGCGCAACCCCGCCGGCGGCATGATCGCCGTCATCAAGCACTTCATCGAGGTGCCGACCGTCAATCGCACCCCCGTCAGCGCAGGGAACCTCGGCCCGAACGGCGAGCTGAACCCGGCGCTCGACTTCCTCGAGTACGTCCGCGCGGAGTTTTTCCGCACGGAGAAGCAGTTCAACACCGATGCCTACGGCTGCGAGGTCGACCCGTTTCTGGAGCTGTGCGGCGGGTCGGAGTTCGTGATGGAGTGCCACACGCACCCGGATCTCGGCGTGTTCTGGTCGGCGGCCGACCGCCGCAGCGGCTCGCACCGCGCGGGCAACAAGCCGCTCTGCATCTTCGTGTGCGACCCGGTGCGCGGCGAGATGCTCTGCAGCATGGGGCGCAGCTTTGAGGACGCGCAGGTGCTTGTCTATGAGCGCGCGGCGCAGAGCGCGGAGAGCAGTGATCTCCCGCTGTCCCCGGCGGGCGAGCTGACGCGTCTGGCAGGCGCGTGCCTGCGCACGCGCGGCTATGAGGGGAGCCTGCGCATGCATGCGACGCTGCGCGGGCGGACGTGCCTGAAGCTGCGTCTCGTCATGCCGAAGGGCAGACGGGAGGGGCAGCCATGAGCACCGCGCCGGAGCGGTTCGGGAGCAGCTTTTACCGGGGCCTCCTGCCGGCGGCGGAGCAGGGACTCTACGATGCCATGCTCACCCGCTTCGAGGGCGGGGACTACAGCGGGAAACTGCGTCTGCGCACCGGGGAGAGCGAGGCCGTCTTCCGGGCGTACAGCGCTCTGCGCGATGACCACCCGGAGCTGTTCTGGCTCGGCGGGCGGTGCGCGTTCACACCGCAGACCGGCGATATGCGCTGCGCGGTGCTCTATACGCCCGACCAGATCGGGCGCATCCGCTATCAGCTGCGCCGCTGCCTGTTCCAGCTCGTGCGCGGGACGGCGGGGCTGCCGCCGGTCGAGCGCGAGATCCTCGTCTATGAGCGCATCGCCCGCCGCCTGACCTATATCAACAACGGCGACGTGCGCGATCACAACATCGTCGGGCCGGTGCTGCTGTCGGCGGGGGTGTGCGAGGGGTACAACGCCCTGCTCATGCTTGCCCTGCGCCGCGTCGGCCTCCCGTGCATCAAGGTCTACGGCGTGGGTAAGAGCGGCGGCGGACACTGCTGGTCGGTCGTGTGGCTCGAAGGCGAGCCGGTGCACTGCGACGTCACATGGGATAAGCCGTCGCGCGGCGCGGTGCGCTTTGCCTATCTCAACCGCTCCGACTGCCAGATTGCGCGCGACCACGGGGACTTTAGACGCCCCGGTATCCCTGTCTGCCGTTCGGAGCGCTGGAACTACGACACGCTCGCCCTGAGTGGCTGAGAGAAAGGAGCTATGTATGTATCAGACGATCATCCGCGATTCGGGCGGCGAGGGACTCATCCGCGTGGTGAGTGTACCCTGCGGGCCGGGGCGCGCCGTGGTGAACGGGAGCCTGCTCATCGTCCCGCCCGGGACGGTGGCCTATGCCGCCGTGAACGGTATGCTCTCGCCGCCCTACGGCCCCGGACGGCACGAGCTCTTCACGGGGGTCGACCCCTTCTTCGTGCGCCTGCGCCACCTCATGACCCGCGGCGACGCGGGCGTCACCGTCTCGGTGTTCTTCCTCTCGACGGAGAAGCACTGCTTCCTCCAGCTCGGGACGGGAGAGCTGCCGCTGCGCGAGCGGCGCTTCCAGATCACGCTCAAGGCCTTTGCCGCGTGCGGGCTGGCGGTGTCGATCGACGATCCCCTGCGCGTGCTGCAGCGGCTTGTGGGCAGCTACAGCACCGGCTTTTCCGAGGAGGATCTCGAGCCGTGCCTGCAGCAGCTCATGCTTGCGCCCGTGCGCGAGGCGCTCTCGCAGGAGCTGAGCCGCTTCGACGTGACGCAGATGAACAGCCAGCTCCAGCGCCTGAGCGAGCGCGTGAGCCCGCCCGTGCGCGCGGCGTTTGCCGACTACGGCCTGCGGCTCGAGCGGCTGCAGGTCATGGCCGTGAATATCCCGGACGGCGAAATCCAGCGGCTCTATGAGCTCGAGCAGAACTACGCTGCCGGCAAGAGCCGCACCGACCTCGAGCTCGATCAGATCAAGCGCGTCTGGGACGGCAACGTCGACCGCCGCACGATCGCGGAGATGCTGCGCGGCGGTGGCGGCGGCTCCGGCGGCGCGCCGATGCTGCAGATGATGGCGATGATGCAGATGATGCCCGCTCTGCGCGAACAGATGCAGTCCATGCTGCAGCGCTCCGGCCCCGCGGACGGAAGCGGGACAAACCGGACACCACCGCCGCCCATGCCCCCGCGCACACGCCGCTGCCCCGACTGCGGCGCGGCGCTCGAACGGGACGCGCACACCTGCCCGCACTGCGGGCGGCGTTTTTGAGAAAGGATGGCTGACATGAATCGAGTTTCTACAGGGAGCCTGCTGGCGATGATCGGCGTGGTGCTGCTGCCGCAGCTGCTGTTTTTCTGGCTCGCGCCGCAGGACGCGGCGGCGCGCTGGGCGGTGTATATCGTGGGGACGGTGCTCACGTTTCTGCTGACGTGCATGTCCTTCGGCGTCTGCTGGTATGTGGGCGTACGCCGGGGCGCAGCGATGGCCGCCGTCTCGGGCGTGTTTGACGCGGCGGTGGTTGGCGTATGTGCGGCGCTGCTTGCTTCGGACGCGAGCGTGCGGACGGCGCTATTCTCGCTGGGCGCGCTGGTGCTGCTCTACATCATCTGCGCCGCGCCGCTCACGACGGGGCTGGAGGAGCAGGAGCCGGGCGGACCCCGCCCCGCGCCGGATCCCGCGGAGCAGACGCTCCCGCCCTGCGGTGGCAGTGTGCCCCTGCCGCCCCGGCGGCGATAACGCTTTGAACAGGAGAGGAGGAGAGCGGCATGGATCAGATCTGTCCGCGCTGCGGCTGCCGCAGCTTTCACTATAACCGCAGCCGCATGCGCGTCGAGTGCGACGCCTGCGGCCACGCGCTGACCGACCCGCAGGAGCTGCAGCTGCAGCGGCAGGACGACCGGAATTTCCAGCAGGCCTGCGAGCATCTGCGCGCCGGGAACTGGCAGCAGGCAGCGGGACTGCTGCTGCCGCTGATGGAGCGCCGCCCGGTGGACCGGCGGCTGTATCTGGCGGCCTTTCGCGCCGCGACGAAGGACTATCAGGATCTCGAGGCGCCCGCGCCGCTGCGCATGATGGCGATCGACGCATGGGACAAGCTTGTGCGTCTCGGCGGTCTGAGCGGTGAGATGGTGCGCTACGGCATGCGCCGCCGCGAGAAGTACCGCGAGAAATACCGCGCGCAGAGGCAGGCGTTCCTGCTGCTTGCGGCGGTGGCGGCGGGGATGTTCTTTGGCTGCATCTTCGCCGTTGCGGACGACAGCCCGCTGGGGGCCCTGGTGTTCCTCGCAATGGGCATCTACGCCGCGTACAAAGCCGGGCGCATCCGCCCGAGCCCCGCGCTGCGCGACTACGCGGCGGGCAAGGGCGGCGACCGGGAGAATCCGTTTACCTGGGAGAGAAACAGATGAGTGTGTCATACCGCGCGCAGACGGCGCGCGTGACCGGCGCGCGGCATGTGCGCGCGGGGGAGATGTGTCAGGACGCGGCGCTGTGCGGCGTGCGCGGGGAGCTGGCCTTTTACGGGCTCGCCGACGGGCAGTCCGGCGCGCGCTTCGGTCTGGAGGGCGCGCAGGCGGCGCTCACGGTGATCCGGGACTATATCGGGCGGCGGGGGCTGACGCTCCTCGCGTCCTATGTCTACACGGACGAGATCCAGTATGAGCTGGCGCAGCTGCTGCGGCGGGAGCTGCGGCGGCTGAGCCGCCTGCGCGGCGCGGCGGAGACCGATTTCGGCTCGACGGCGGTGGTGTTCGCTGTCTGCCGCCGGACGGGGCGGTATATGACGGTGCACCTCGGCGACGGGGCGATCCTCGGCGTGAAGGGTGAGGGTACGCCGCAGCTCATCAGTGCGCCGGAAAACGGCGTCACCGCACAGTATACATGGCTCACGACGTCGGACGGGGCGTTGGGGCATCTGCGCGTCGCCTTCGGGCGGAGCGCGCCGTGGCGGCGCGTCGTGCTCGTGACGGACGGGGCGAGGGCGATCTGCTGCGGGCGGAACATCCCGCTGCGCGCGCGGGAGCTGCTGGCGCGCGGGGGCGCGGCAGAGGTGCTCGCGGCCGTGCGTGAAAGCCGCCCGGAGGACGACGCGAGCTGCATCGTCCTCGACCGTGCCCCGTTGGAGGAAAACGCGCCGCGGAAATGTGCCGCGCCCGCTTGCGAAATAGCGTCGAATCTGGTATAATCCAACCACTGTCAACGATCGTCAGCTCCGGCTAACCGGCGGCGGATGGAGGGAGGATGCACCATGAACGAAAATTATACGCAAGCGGCCAACAGCCGCTGCTTCGGCCTTGTCGACAGCACGCTCGAAGAGATCTGGGCGGACATCGGGCGCACGCCCGAGGACACGGAAGCGGCGCTCTGGAAGCGCAAGCTCCAGAGGATCGCCGCGCAGTATGTGCTATCGAGCCGCTTCGCGCTCATGCGCATCCTCTGTGAGCGCGCCGGGGGCGGCGAGACGGGCTTCACCGCCGCGCTCGAGGGGGAGACGCTGACGTTTCCGGACATCACCGCGCAGCACGCGCAGAATTTGACCGAGCGGGAACTGCAGGACTATGAGCGCCTGCTCGTGGACATCGCCGCCCGTCAGGCGGAGACGGAGAGAGCGCGCAGCCGCGCACTCATCGGCCGCGCGCTCACGGCGGGGGAGGGGAAGAACCTCCTCCTCACGCGCGACGAAGCGTTTGCGCTGGGGCACACGCTGGGCTTTTCGCTCGCGGAGATGCAGTGGTTCCTGCTGCGCACGCTCGACACGGAGGACGGCCTGCGCTATCACGCATCCGGCGACCTCATCGAGACGTTCGGCTTCGTGACCGGGATGGGAGAGAAGTCCGTCGCCGCGCTCAAGGCGCGCTGCGCGCGGATGCTCGCGGATATCCCCAAGGCCGAATGCGATGGGCGCGAGGGGGACTGGACGCGCGCGGCGGGCGCGTCGCTGCCGCAGATAGCGGCGTCGTGGCCCGTCGAGGAGAGGGAGGAGCGCTTCCTCGCGTGGATGCGCGAGCAGGCACCATATCTCGACCGGCCGTCGCGCAGCGCGCTGCGCATCTACCGCAACCTCGCGGTCTACGCGTGGCACATCGCCGCCGAGGAGGAGAGCGCGCCGATCGAGTCGGACTTTCTCCCCTGCATCCGCGAGCTTGTTTCGCAGCCTGAGGAGGACGAGCGGACGGTGGCCGCGCTCTATGTAAACGGCGCGATTTCCGCCAAGAAGTGCCGCGCCGTCGCGGGCGACATTCTGCTCGACAACCTCAACCGCAGCTTTTCCGACCAGACGGACAAGGCCAAGGCCTACCATGTGATCGCGCCGTGCGGCCCGACGGACAGATGACCGTCTCCGGCGGTATCAACGCCAGCCGCACGCGCGTGCAGGATCTGCTCGCGGGGAAGGCGGAGGTCGAAAAGAGCGACATGCTGTATCTGCTGTGGTTCACGGTGGGGCTCTGCTGGCTCTGGAACAGCCGCCCGCGCCCGAGCGAGATCTATGACCGGCTCGCGGACTTCATCGACGCGGCGGAGATTTGCCTTGACGCGGCGATGCTCCCGCCGTTTTACCCGCCGCACCTCATCGAGCAGAGCATGCTGCTCTCGGTCGTCTATGCCGGGCGCACGGAGAGCGACACGGCGGAGATCTACGAGCAGCTCTGCAGCGCGGTGATCGAGCGGAGAAAGAGCAAGAACAGACCCTGACGCGCAGACCGGAAGGAGGCAGGCGCGATGCAGAGAATCCCCCTGCGGCGCGGGACAAGCGTCGCAATCGACGGGAAGAGCTACGCCATCGGCGATGTGATCGGCGAGGGCGGCTTTTCGTATATCTACGCCACGGAGCCCGGCAGCGGGACGGACGTGGTCATCAAGGAGTATTACCCGGCATCCGGTGCGCTGCGGGATGAGCGGACGCAGTGCGTCCTCCCCGCACCGGGACAGGAGACGGTTTTCCAGCAGAATCTGGCGCAGTTCGCGCGCGAGGGCTTCGCCGGGGTGACGGCCGCGCGCGAGAGCTTTCAGACGGTCGCTTTTCTCGCGCAGGAGGGCGGCTATGCCGTGCTCCCGCGCTGGAGCCGGGACATGTGCGCGGTGTCCGCACTCGTGCGCCGGTGGAAGGAGGAACCGCCCGCGCCCTACTCCGGGCGCGAGGAGGACCGGGATCCGTGCTTTCCGGATCTGCCGCGCGTGCAGTACGCGCTGCGCGTGACGGAGAGCGTCCTCGCGGCGCTCGGGGCCGTCCACGCGGGCGGCCTGCTGCACCTCGACATCAGCGGCGGCAACGTCGTCTGGGCGGGGCAGGAGCCGCGGACGGGCCGCGGCTGCGCGGCGTTTCTGACGGATTTCGGCAGCGCGGCGGAAGTTTCGGGCGGCGTGCGCGCCGCGGCGCTGCTGTCATACAGCCCCGGCTTTGCCGCGCCGGAGCTGCGCACCCCCGGCGCGGCGCTCACGGCGGCGACGGATCTCTACTCCGTTGGCATGCTGCTGTTTTATCTCTGCGCGGGCGAGGGCGCGCTGCAGCTGACGCGCTTTCCCAAAAAGGCGATCCGGCGCGAGCTGGGTCGCCTGCGCGTGCAGGGCGGGGCGCGGGACGCGCTCGAAGCGATTCTCCTGCGCACCGCCGCGCCGCAGAGCGAGCGCTATCAGACGGCGGGACAGATGCAGGCGGACGTGCGTGCGCTGCTCGAGCGGCTGCCGCGCCGCCCGGTGAACCCCACCCCGGCGCGGGACTTCACGCTCGCGTCGCTGCGTTCGCTGCTCGAGGGGAGCGAGACGGAGGGCTATGGCTGGGCTGAGGAGCTGCGCGACCGGCGCGGCACCTCTATCGAGCTGCCGCCGGATACAGAGCGCGGCGTCTCAGGACGGATGTTCGCGGACGGCGGCGCGTTTTTGCGCTTTGTGCTGCCGGAGGAGCTGCACGCGTGTCTGAGGGCACTGATGAAGGGCTCCCCGGTGACGGAGAGAGACATCCTCGGCGGGTGGATCGACCGCGGCTGGAAGCGGGCGCTCGCCGCGCGCTGCCGCGACGGAGGGACGCGCCGTCTGCTGCAGATCGCGCGGACGCTGCTCGAGGACGAGACGCGCTTTTTCGCGGACATGGAGGTGCTGTTCGCCCTCCTCGGAGAGGACGGGGCGTACCTGCACGCGTGCGTGCAGCGCTGCCCCGTGCAGCAAGCGCCGTATACGGCGCTCGCCGCGCTGATTCTGTTCGCGCTGCTCGGGCCGGAGGAGCTCCGGCGGCTGGTGGACAGCCCCCGCGAGGCCGCGCGGTATTTTTACATCATCTGAAAATCACCTGAGAAACGGAGGAAATCACCATGACACACGAGGAAATGGAGCGGAAAAAGCGGGCCATCCTGCAGAGTCTGGCGGAGGGAGCGCGCGCGGAGAGCGCCGCGCCGGACGAGGACGATGAGGAGGACGGAGATATCTTCGTCTCGACGGTGACGGAGGCGATTGCGCTGCTCCTGATGCACAAGGAACCCGGAGGGGCCCGCTACCGCCGCCGGCTCATCCGCTTTATCACCGACCCGAAGCATCAGGTGTATGACAGCCCGAACATCTACCACAACTTTGTGATGCACCTGTTCAAGCTCAGAGATTATATCGCCGCGCTGGAGGTCTGCGACTTTGTGCTGCGCTTCGCGCCGCAGTCGCGCGATATTCTCGGCGACGCGATCCGCGCCTGCGGCGAGAGCTGCCAGTTTGAAAGGGGTGAGCGGTATCTCGCGCGGGCCATGGAGATTCCGAAGGAGCTCTGGTGCTGGCGTCTGTTCTGCTACAGTGTGGATTTTCTCAAGGAGAAGATGATTGCCTATCCCGCCGATATGGCCGTCGCCGAGCGCGCCATCGCCCTCGCGGACGAGTTTGTCGAGCGCTTCCCGTATGATGAGCACGGCTACAACCAGCGCGCGGAAATTGACATCTGCCTCAACAGGCGCGACGAGGCGGTTGCATACCTCAAGCATGCCATTCTGGAGGTGCACCCCGATGAGCGCGACAGCCGCTCGTCGCTGCTGGCGGCGCAGTGCTGCATGACGCTGCTGGATATCCTCGAGGACACGAACGAGTACGATTTCATCATCGAAATCTGCGACCGCGGTCTGCGCAGCACGGCGCAGACACAGCCCTCGTCGTCCATCGCGTCGTTCATGTACCGCAAGGCGCTCGCACTCGATGCCAAGGCGTGCAGCGAGAATTTTCGCTCGCCCGATGCGGTGCTCGAGGCGCTCAAGTGCTATCAGGCGGCCTATGACATGATGTCGGACGTCGACTACCGCTGCACGATTACGCTGCGCTATGCTGCCCTGCGCGTGCATGTGGAGGAGAGCAAGTTCCACCCGCTCGAGGAGCGCCCGCTTGTTGTCAGAGAGAGACAGAACGAGAGATGAAAAAGGCCCGCGGGCGGGGGCAAAAAACGCCCCCCCCGGGCGGTTTGGGCGTAAAAAGAGGCCCGGGGGGGGGGGTTTTTAATTAGGGGGGCTGTAAAAAAAAAGCCAAAAGAG